>NZ_JACJFF010000050.1:0-36895 GCF_014164465.1 Vibrio sp. SG41-7
GGTCACTCAGTTCATTGAAATCAAGTTTGTTACCGAAGTAACTGTTACTACCTAAGTAATAACGTTTTGATATTCATCAACGAGTGCCCACACAGATTGATAGGTTTAAATTGTTAAAGAGCTTCACTTGTTGAGCGTTCCTTTTAAGTAAGGAGCCTCTCTAAGTGGACGGCCATTCTAGCGAATTAACATTCAGTGTCAAACACTTTTTGAAAATTAATTTTTTGTCGCTTTCCGTCTAACTGATTGTTGCTGAAGCCTTGTGGCGTCTGCCGTCTCAGTGGTGTCGCATTATAGGGAACCCACTCAGCTTAGCAACTACTTTTTCATAAAAAATGAATAAATAGGGGTTAACTGCCTAATAGTTCACCTAAACAGAAAAAAGAGAACATTTCTGCTCTCTTTTCGCTCAAAACCCAAAAGAATTCTTAGATAAATGCGTAAGCATCTGCGTACATATGGTCACGCTTTGCTTCTTTATTCTGAGTAAACATGTCTCTTGCAGCGCCTGCCATTTCGAAACGACCCGCAATGTAGATATCGAAATCAGCTAATGATTCGAAGCTTTGCGTGATTGCTTCTAATACATTACCCGTTTGGCCGTTCCAAACTTCAGGTGCTTCTTCTACTACTGGTACAAAATGCACATTGCTGTGTTTTGCTGCAATGTCGACAAGCTCTTCTTTCGCATACAGCTGACACTCATCTTTTGCACCCCAGTATAGATGAATCTCTTTTTTACTGTTCTGCGCGATGCAGTGATCGAGAATAGAGCGCACGTAGCTAAAGCCAGTACCACCAGCAATTAGTAACAGAGGACGATCGCTTTCTTCTTTAACCCACGCATCACCGTGCGGAGCATCAATAGCTATATCGCCATCTTCAGCTTGCGCTTTCTTCATTGCCTCAACGACTTCTGATGCGTAAGCATTGTGCTCAGCTGCACCAATGTGTAACTCAAGCTCGCCTTCATGGCGACAAGGGCTGCTTGCAATCGAAAATGGACGCTTATCTTTCTCGCCCATTTCAACCATCAGATATTGGCCCGCTTTAAAAGCGACCGGTGTTTCTGGGTGAAGTAGGATTTGGTAAGTATTACAAGCCAAAGGCTCGATAGACTTCACTTTACATTTAATAGTCATGCTCTTCCTCTTACTAACCCTTAATCGGCAAAGGTTAGAAATAAATTACTTTCTGCAAATGCTTGGCAAGCAAAAATCCAGCCTTGTTGCTGCTCTTTCTCTGTGAGCATGGGTTCAAGATGGTAACTCACTTGCCCTTCTAATTTTCTGCACATACACATCGCGCATGCGCCGACTTGGCAACGATTTGGGAAATATATATCGCTGTTGAGCGCAGCATCCAAGACCGTTTGCCCTTTTTCTACGGTAAAACTGATGTTTTCTGGGTATAAGACTACTTGGTAGCTCATGAAATTCCTAGCTGTTCCCAGATGCTATCAATCTTTTTAACGACATCAGGATCTTTTGTGATTGGAACACCCCACTCACGGAGGCATTCGCCTTCCCACTTATTGGTCGCATCTAGACCCATTTTTGAGTGTCCTGTTTCATTCTGTAGGAACAACGTATCTCTGGCCGGATCCATTCTTGTGGTCACCGCCCAAATAATGTCATTCCAATCACTCACGTTGACATCGCCGTCACACACGATAACAAACTTGTTCTCATCAAATTGAGACCAAACCGCTTCCATGATTTTCTTACCATTACCTGCAGCTTGCTTATCAATAGACACCACAACCATGTTGGCATTATCGTTTTGCAGGTGAATATCAATAATTTCAGGATGAACCTTGGTTAACTCAGCTAAGCTACCCTCTATATGTTCACTATTTACAGGTGCTGCTTGGACATCTGGCGATAACGCTAACTCTGCATCCCACTTCTTAGTGATATCTAGACCCATCTTAGAACCTAACCCAACCACGGGTGATGCAAAATCCAATGAATCGATTGGCGTGTGCTCTATCATCAAGCTATCGCGTGACGGATCCATATGTTCACACATAGCAGCGGTCACTTGAGACCAGTCTCGTGCATTCACATCTTCATCGCACACCAATACAAACTTGGTGTACATGAATTGGCGTAAGAAAGACCATACACCCATCATCACTCGCTTAGCGTGACCTGGGTATTGCTTCTTCATGGTTACTACTGCCATTCGGTATGAACAACCTTCAGGCGGTAGATAGAAATCTTCAATCTCTGGGAACTGCTTTTGAAGAATAGGAACAAACACTTCATTTAACGCAACACCCAATACCGCAGGCTCATCAGGTGGACGGCCAGTATAGGTGCTGTGATAGATAGGGTTTTCGCGCATGGTTACATGAGTAACAGTGAACACATGGTGCTTTTCTTTCTCGTTGTAGTAACCAGTATGATCTCCGTAAGGCCCTTCGTCCGCGAACTCATTCGGGTCGATGTAACCTTCAATCACGATTTCCGCACTTGCAGGAACGTCTAAATCATTGCTGATTGATTTAACAACCTCAGTTTTACTACCGCGTAGTAAGCCTGCAAACGCGTATTCCGATAAAGTATCCGGCACTGGCGTAACCGCACCAAGAATGGTGGCAGGGTCTGCTCCAAACGCTACAGAAACTGGGAATGGTTTACCTGGGTTAGTTTCCATCCAATCACGCAGATCAAGCGCTCCGCCACGGTGGGCTAACCAGCGCATAATGACTTTATTCTTGCCGATCTTTTGCTGGCGATAGATGCCTAAGTTTTGGCGTTTCTTATTAGGACCGCGAGTAACCGTTAATCCCCATGTTAGCAATGGCGCGACATCGTCGGCCCAACAGCTCATCACGGGGATTTTATCTAGGTCGACGTCATCACCCTGCCATATCACTTGTTGGCATGCCGCTTTACGAAGACGTTTAGCTGGCATATTTAAGACTTGCTTAAACACCGGCAGTTTATCGAGAGCGTCTTTAAAGCCTTTAGGTGGCTCAGGTTCCTTTAGGTAAGCTAACAACTTACCCACTTCACGCAGTTCTTTCACTTCCTGACGACCCATACCAATAGCCACACGATTAGGTGTACCAAATAGATTGGTTAAAACAGGCATGTCATAACCTATTGGATTTTCAAACAAAAGAGCCGGGCCACCAGCACGTAGAGTACGGTCGCTAATCTCGGTCATTTCATAGTCTGGATCGACTGGGTAAGAAATGCGTTTCAACTGACCAATACTTTCAAGATGGTCGATAAAATCACGTAAATCTTTAAAACTCATAGGACTTCTACATACTGATTATTCTGCGCTCAGTATATCAAAAAGGGTGACGCTGAGATCCCCCTTTTTAGTGTGGTTATTGAGAGGCAAAATCCACTTTACGGTAATGCTTGCTCGATCAAAGAGCTCTTCACCTGAGGGTTATCATTTACAAGATCTTGCAACCATCGCGTATGACCTTGTTTGGCTAATTCACGGGCGACTAATGGCGCTTCATCGGCAATCGCCATCCTAGAGACAAGAAACTCCTTCACCTCTTCTGATAGCGGGTTAACCTTGGTAAGCAAAGTAATCGCTTCATCTTTCAAACGAGGGTTCTTAGTCGCAGCCATTACTTGTTCAAGTGCGAACGCTTGTTTGGTTTCAGCAAGGCGGACTAGCTCAGCTTGGCTATGATAATCGGCCTTCATTCGCCATAGAATCTTGTAGACCTCTGGGTCTTCGCTCACTTGCGCTAATCGAATCACCACCTCAGTAGAAGGTAGCCAGCTAACAATCGAGGAGGCCGTGAGTTGCTTAGTCAGATAATCAACCGCTTCAGGAGACAAACTGTCTAGCTCTCTGATTAACAATGCTTCTCGTGTTTGAACTTGATGCTCAGATCCAGATAACCACTCTTTTAGGTCGAGTTCTTGTTTCTCTGCATCTAACACAAACACCAGCGTCTTCTGGTCTTGGCGCCACTGTTTGATGAGCCGGTTGGCAATCGAAGGGTAATTAAAGGCAGGTACCGTAAACTCATAACCATCTCCACGCTCTAAAACTTGGTAAGTTGGCGTGATAGCGAGTTGCTGCTCAATGAAGATAGACATCTTGGGGGTGAGGACAATTTTTTGCTGTTCGAGCTTCTTCAAGAGTTGGTAACGAGCCACTTCTTGTTGGGGAAATGTCAGACGCTCAAGCGCGAAGCGCAGCGAATTGACTTCGTCACGTACGACAAATTCGAGTAATTCAGCAGTTTTCAGTTTTACTTGATCATTCTCAAGCCAAGACTCTACTGTAATTGGAGACATCTCGGTGGCATAGCTCATACCGACCGGGGAAAGTAACAGTGAAGTAGACAGGAGTAATGATGACAACAGTCCATGTTGCATTTTAACTTCCTTTTAACACTTTTGCTCATTCTGCAAGCTGTCGCTATAAAATGCAAATAAAAAGCGCCACCCGAAGGCAGCGCTTTTTAATAACTATCAGCTAATCAAGACTACTGACGACGCATTGCGTCAAAGAACTCATCGTTCGTTTTAGTCATTGCTAACTTATCGATAAGGAATTCCATTGCATCAGTTTCGCCCATAGGGTGAACAATCTTACGCAGGATCCACATCTTCTGTAGCTCATCAGGCTTAGTAAGAAGCTCTTCACGGCGAGTACCAGAGCGGTTGAAATCAATCGCTGGGAATACGCGCTTTTCAGCAATCTTACGGTTAAGGTGCAGTTCCATGTTACCTGTACCTTTGAATTCTTCGTAGATTACTTCATCCATCTTAGAACCAGTATCAACCAGTGCAGTTGCGATGATAGTTAAGCTACCGCCTTCTTCTACGTTACGTGCCGCACCGAAGAAACGCTTTGGACGATGTAGAGCATTCGCATCAACACCACCAGTAAGAACTTTACCTGATGAAGGAATAACAGTGTTGTAAGCACGAGCTAGACGAGTGATTGAGTCCAGTAGGATAACCACATCTTTCTTGTGTTCAACAAGACGCTTCGCCTTCTCGATTACCATTTCTGCTACTTGTACGTGGCGAGATGCTGGCTCATCGAAAGTCGATGCGATTACTTCGCCTTTAACTAGGCGCTGCATTTCTGTTACTTCTTCTGGACGCTCATCGATAAGTAGAACCATTAGTTCACACTCAGGATGGTTGCGTGCAATGCTTTGTGCAATATTTTGCAGAAGCATTGTTTTACCTGCTTTAGGCGGAGCAACAATCAGACCACGCTGGCCTTTACCTATAGGTGAAGCAAGGTCAAGAATTCGAGCTGTGATATCTTCAGTCGCACCATTACCTGCTTCCATCACCATACGTTCGTTGGCGTGAAGAGGAGTCAGGTTTTCAAAAAGGATTTTGTTACGAGCGTTGTCTGGCTTGTCGTAGTTAACCGTGTTTACTTTAAGCAGTGCAAAGTAACGTTCGCCATCTTTAGGTGGACGGATTTTACCGCCAATCGAGTCACCGGTGCGAAGGTTAAAACGACGAATCTGGCTTGGTGATACGTAAATATCATCTGGCCCAGCAAGGTACGAACTGTCGCCGCTACGCAGGAAACCAAAACCGTCTTGAAGAATTTCTAGAACACCATCACCAAAGATGTCTTCACCACTTTTTGCATGCGCTTTAAGGATGGAGAAGATAATGTCTTGTTTTCTTAGGCGAGCTTGATTTTCAAGACCTAGGCTTTCGCTAAGTTTAACAAGTTCAGACACAGGTCTGTTCTTCAGTTCAGTAAGATTCATAGTGGTGGAAGTTTGTTTAGTCAAAATAGGATCTGTTTTCTTAAGTTAAGAAGGAGTTGGTCACAGGATCGACCAAGAAGAGAAATTCGTTCAATTAACGTGCGATAAATTAGCACTAAAACTAAGACTAGTCCATAGCTTAGAAAAAACAAAACCGCGCATTTGTTAACTGCGCGGTTTCTTTTCAAATGCTGACCTGATTAAAGGTTAGCGTCTAGGAACTCTTTAAGTTGAGTTTTAGACAATGCACCAACTTTAGTTGCTGCTACGCCGCCATCTTTGAAAAGAAGCAGCGTTGGAATGCCACGAATACCGAATTTTGGTGGAGTTCCAGCATTTTGGTCGATATTTAATTTACCGATTGTGAGCTTGCCTTCGTACTCGTTTGCGATTTCATCAAGAATCGGCGCAATCATTTTACATGGACCACACCATTCTGCCCAAAAATCAACAAGAACAGGGCCTGCAGCATTGATTACATCGTTATCAAAACCGTCATCAGTTAGCTGCAAAATCTTATCACTCATCTTCCACTCCAATGTATTTTTTAGAACTGGTTGGATGATAACCAGTAAATAGATGCCCTATTGGAATGTATTTACTTTCGTATTGCAAGCTTAAGCTGATATTCTATAGCAATGAAAAAGACGCATATCACAGAGCAAAAGTTCGCCGACTTGGATTTACTTCCTCAAGTCATTGAAGGATTGGAGAAAAAAGGGTTCGATTATTGTACCCCTATCCAAGCCTTGGCGCTCCCGGTACTGCTCACCGGCCAAGACATTGCAGGCCAGGCCCAAACGGGTACTGGTAAAACGCTTGCGTTTCTAACTGCTACTTTTAACCACCTGCTAAAAACACCTGAGCATGAAGGGCGTAAGCCTAACCAGCCACGTGCAATTATTATGGCACCAACGCGTGAACTCGCGATTCAGATCTACAACGATGCTGACTCTCTGGTTGAAAGCACGGGTATCAAAGCAGCACTCGCTTACGGTGGCGAAAGCTACGACAAGCAGCTAGGTAAAATCGAAGAAGGCGCAGATATCTTAATTGGTACTACTGGCCGTATCATCGATTTCTACAAGCAAAAGGTATTTAACCTTAACCACATTCAAGCTGTTGTGCTTGATGAAGCCGATCGTATGTTTGATCTGGGCTTTATTAAAGACATTCGCTTCTTGTTCCGCCGTATGCCTGAGCCAAAAGATCGCCTGAACATGCTGTTCTCTGCGACGCTGTCTTACCGCGTACAAGAGCTAGCGTTCGAGCACATGCACAACCCAGAGCACGTGGTTGTTGAGCCTGAGCGTAAAACAGGTCACCGCATTCAAGAAGAACTGTTCTACCCTTCTAACGAACATAAGATGGCTCTTCTACAAACGTTAATCGAAGAAGAATGGCCAGATCGCGCAATCATCTTCGCTAACACGAAGCACAAATGTGAATCAGTTTGGGGCCACTTGGCTGCCGATGGTCACCGTGTAGGCCTGCTAACTGGCGATGTTCCTCAGAAGAAACGTGAAAAAATTCTTGAGCAGTTCACCAAAGGTGATGTTGACCTTCTTGTCGCAACTGATGTTGCAGCTCGTGGCCTACACATTCCTCAAGTAACACACGTATTCAACTTCGACCTACCTGATGATTGCGAAGATTACGTTCACCGTATCGGTCGTACAGGTCGTGCTGGTGAAAGCGGTCACTCGATCAGCTTTGCTTGTGAAGATTACGCAATCAACTTGCCACCAATCGAAGAATACATTGAGCATGCTATCCCAATGTCTGACTACGATGCTTCTGCACTACTAGAAGATCTGCCAGCACCGATGCGCTTACGTACACGTAACCCGCAACAACGCCGCTCAAACAACAATGGCCCACGCAACGGTAACCGTAAACCAAACCAGAACCGTCGCCCACGCCAACCGCGTCATAACAAGGAAGCTTAGTCGCTTATGAGTCAAACAGTGTCACCCCCGCTTTATGCTGCAATCGACCTCGGGTCGAACAGTTTTCATATGCTCGTTGTGCGTCACATCGATGGCAGCGTACAAACTATGGCTAAGATTAAGCGTAAAGTGCGTTTAGCAGCAGGCTTAAATGAAAATAATGCGCTTAGTACAGAAGCTATGCAGCGCGGTTGGGACTGTTTGAGTCTCTTTGCAGAGCGACTGCAAGATATTCCGAAAGAAAATATCCGCATTGTGGGTACAGCGACCCTACGTACCGCTATCAATGTGGATATATTTCTAGAGAAAGCGAACCAGATCCTTGGTTACGACATCAATGTTATCTCTGGTGAAGAAGAAGCTGCGACTATCTATAAAGGCGTAGCACACACTTCTGGTGGCAGCGGCCGCCGACTGGTCGTTGATATTGGTGGCGCAAGCACCGAAATGATCATAGGTGAAGGCTTCTCAGCGAAAGCACTAACTAGCCTGAAGATGGGCTGTGTTACCTGGCTTGAGCGCCACTTTAAAGATCGCCAATTAACCGCAACCAACTTTAACAATGCCATTGAAGCGGCTAAGTCTACGTTGGCTCCTATTCTTGATAGCTACACTGATATCGGATGGGATGTGTGTGTTGGTGCCAGTGGTACCGTTCAAGCACTGCAAGAAATCATGTTGGCGCAAGGCATGGATGAAGTCATTACTCATGCCAAACTTAAGCGTCTACAGAAACAAGCTATGATTACCGAGCGCTTGGAAGAGCTAGAAATAGAAGGATTGACCCTAGAGCGTGCATTAGTGTTCCCAAGTGGCCTTTCTATTCTTATCGCTATTTTTGAGCTACTTGAAATTGATTCAATGACACTCGCAGGCGGTGCACTCCGTGAAGGCCTAGCCTACGAGATGGTGGATGAACTTCGCCAAGAAGATATTCGTGCGCGTACCATCAAGAGCGTGCAATCACGTTACCAAATGGACATAAGCTACGGTGAACAAGTTGCTGTCGTCGCACAAACTCTGTTAGAGCAAGCAGGCGCCGAAACATGGGTTTCAGAACCACAAGCTGGCGTGCTATTGCAAACCGCAGCTAAGCTTCATGAGATTGGTTTAACCATCGATTTCAAAAAAGGTGGCGAGCACAGCGCTTACCTACTGCAGAACTTAGACCTGCCTGGCTTTACTCGAGCGCAAAAGCACTACTTGGGTGAGTTAACACGTCGCTACCGTGAACAGTTAACCTCATTGCCTGAGCAACATGCAATCTCAGGCACCAGCAGCAAGCGTATTTTACGAATTCTGCGTTTAGCTATTTTGCTGACCCACCGTCGCAATCCAGCGCTAGAGCCTGAGTTTAAGCTTGCAACCGATGGTAACAACCTGACCTTAACGCTTTCTAAGCAATGGCTAGCAGACAACCCGCTGACCGCTGCTGAGCTAGAGATCGAGTCGAATAGACAAACCGATATTGGCTGGCCATTGAATATTGAATGCCTCTGATATTAGTATCTGACGCTAGAAATTAAAAAAGCCCAAGTTAGTAGCCTAACTTGGGCTTTTTCTTATCGCTGCATTAATGCTTTGTGTTACAAATCTCAAACTTAAGCGTTAACACCTGTCGCTTTAAAATCAGGGTTCACTGCGGTTAACTTCTTAACCACGTAATTAAGAAGCACACCGTACATAGGCACGAACAAACCTAAGCTAATGATGAGTTTGAATCCGTAATCAACCAACGCAATTTCAGTCCAGTGCTCAGCCATGAATGGATCTGGGCTTTGGTAGAAGGCAATCGCAAAGAACGCGATGGTATCAATGGCATTACCAAAAAGTGTCGAACACGTTGGTGCAACCCACCATTGCTTCATTTGGCGTAAGCGGTTGAACACATGCACATCCAAGATCTGACCGAGCAAATAAGCCATGAAGCTTGCCGCTGCGATACGTGCAACAAACAGGTTGAACTCGCCTAGTTGGCTAAAGCCTTGGAAGGAACCTTCAAAGAACACCACAGACAATAAATAAGAAACGGCCAGTGCAGGCAACATCACTAAGAAAATGATTTTACGAGCAAGCTGCGCACCAAAAATGCGTACTGTGAGATCGGTCGCTAGGAAGATAAACGGGAAAGTGAAAGCACCCCAAGTGGTGTGCATACCGAAGACGGTAAAAGGTAGCTGAACCAAATAGTTGCTTGACGCAATAATCACCAAATGGAACAAAACTAATAGTGCTAGGGCTTTGCGCTGTTGCGCAGGGGTAAAGTTACTCATGCTGTACCTTTTTAGTTTGGTTTGGGGGTGAGGGAACCCAAATCGAGTCATTTCTTCGAATAAACTAAGAAAGCTCTTACCAATAATGTGAATTAAAAATGTTTCTATAATTTGCTCTATTGAGCGGCGGGCGATTATACATTAATCAATATTGGCTGCAACGGTGAGAACAAACGCAAACGTTTATCCTCACTTTTATTGATGAATGACATTAGAAGCCAGGTTTAGAAGCGACGTTTCAGAAGCCATGCAAAAAGTTAGAAACCGCGCTTAAAAAGCGTCGCGAGATAATCAAATTCTTCTCGGCTTTCTTCAGCGTTTAACGACTCAAACCAGATTGATTCGCTGTAATGCTCAGACTTTAAAAACATTCGACAATCTTCAAAATCAATCAACCAAGAGTGCATATCGGCGTCCCATTGCTTTTCAACAACAGAAGCTGACAGCAACGCCACCAGCTTTTCGCCTAGCACTTCATAAGAATCAAAATCAAAACTTGGAGACGTAATCAATAAACGCCCTTCCTCAGCCAAATACTCTCTTAAGCCAAATTCTGTTGGTGTTGTCATGTCCCTATCAACCTTATTCTTTTTCTATAAGCCAATCGTTTTTATAAGCTAGTCGTTTCTTGCAAGCTAGCCGTGTGTGGTGATGTGTTCTTGAATCAAATCTAAGAATGGGTCTGCGTACTTATCAAGTTTACGCTGACCAACGCCATTTACCGCCAGCATCTCGCCATAAGATGTGGGTAGGATTTCGGCCATATCAATCAGCGTCGCATCACTGAATACCACGTATGGTGGCAAACCATCTTCATCAGCAATCGACTTACGCAGCTTACGCAGTTTGGCAAACAGCTTCTTATCGTAGTTCTTGCTGCTTAGTTTATCGGACTTCGCATTACGCACTGCTGTATCTAAACGAGGTACAGCCAATTCTAAAGACATCTCACCACGCAGTAACGGGCGGGCTTCTTCTGTTAACTGTAATGTCGAGTTACGAGTGATGTTTTGGAACAACAAACCTTTGTGAATCAGCTGACGGAAGATACTGATCCAGTAATCGTGGCTATGGTCGCGGCCGATACCGTAAGTAGAAAGCTTGTCGTGACCATTATCGCGTACACGGATATTCTGCATACCGCGCATCACTTCAACCACATAGCCCATACCAAACGACTGATTAACGCGGTACACACAAGACAACGCCTTCTGCGCCTCTTGGGTCGCATCAAAGTGCTTAGGTGGGTCGAGACAGATATCGCAGTTGCCACATTGCTTCTCGCGATATTCGCCAAAGTAGTTCAACAGAACCTGACGACGACACGTTTGCGCTTCGGCAAAGGCACTCATCGCGTTCAGCTTGTGCATCTCAACTTGTTTTTGCGGGCCTTCTTCTTTTTCATCAAGCATACGACGCAGCCAACCCATATCAGCAGGGTCAAACAACATCATAGCTTCAGCAGGCAAGCCATCACGACCCGCACGGCCAGTCTCTTGATAATAAGATTCGATATTACGTGGAATATCAAAGTGCACCACAAAGCGTACGTTAGGTTTATTGATGCCCATACCAAACGCCACAGTCGCCACAACGATCTGAACATCATCACGCTGGAAAGCTTCTTGAACGTAAGCACGTTCGTCGGTATCCATGCCGGCATGGTAACCCGCAGCGCGAATACCGTTATTGCACAGCTTCTCGGTCACCATCTCCACTTTCTTGCGACTACCACAGTAGATGATGCCGCAATTGCCTTTCTGTGTTTCTAGGTAGCGAACCACCTGTGACACGGGCTTGTGCTTCTCAACCAAGTTGTAGCGAATATTAGGGCGATCGAAGCTGCCTAAATGCGTATGTGGATCCACCAACTGCAAGCGCGAGATAATATCTTTACGAGTCGCATCATCGGCAGTTGCCGTTAGCGCCATGTAAGGTACATGTGGGAAATACTGTTTAAGCTGACCTAATGATGCATATTCAGGGCGGAAATCGTGCCCCCACTGAGAGATACAGTGCGCTTCATCGACCGCAATCATCGAAAGCGGTAAGCCTTGTAGACGCTCGATAAAGTCACGCATCAACACGCGCTCTGGCGAGACATACACCATTTTCAACTGACCTGAGTTCATACGATTAAAGACCGAGATCAGATTCTCACGCGGCATTGACGAGTTAATGCACTCTGCCGCGACACCGTTGGCTTTCAACTGATCAACCTGGTCTTTCATCAACGAAATCAGCGGTGAGATAACCAGAGTCAGCCCTTCACGAACCAAAGCCGGGATTTGGTAACACAGAGATTTACCGCCACCGGTTGGCATAATCACCAAGCTGTCTTTGCCCTCAACGGCCAAATCAATGACCTCTTGCTGACCATCGCGAAAGCTTTGATAGCCGAACACATCTTGCAAGATGGTTTGCGCATCATTCGCGGGAGTTGGTATTTGCTCAGCAATCAGAGTGGCGGTCATTATGGTTCCTAATCGAGGTATGAAATCAGCAAGCATCTTCGGCAAGCAAGTCGCACATTGTAGAGGGGAACGCTGGCGAATTAAACCGCAAATTGTTAGGTGAAAAGGGTTATCGCTCCTATACTGACCAACTCTCTTATAAATCTTATTAATAAGCACTCAGTGCTAGAGAAAGATGCATGACACAGGAACAACAACAACGTACGCGCCAGGGAGTTTTGCTTGCCGTCGGCGCCTACACCATGTGGGGGATCGCCCCTATATATTTCAAATCTTTAAGTGACGTATCCCCGTTAGAGATCCTTAGCCACCGTGTAGTATGGTCCTTTTTCCTACTCGCTTTCTTACTGCACATTGGCCGCAGCTGGCGTAAAGTCCGCGACACCCTGACCTCGAAACCAAAAATGCTCTATTTGGTGGCGACGTCTATTTTGGTGGGCGCTAACTGGCTTATTTTTATTTGGGCGGTGAATTCCAATCACATGCTTGATGCCAGCTTGGGGTATTACATCAACCCACTGATTAACGTGTTGCTCGGGATGCTCTTCCTCGGCGAACGCTTACGTAAGCTGCAATGGTTTGCAGTGGCTCTTGCTGCGATTGGCGTATTAATCCAATTAATTGCCTTCGGTTCAGTGCCGATCGTCGCCATTGCCCTAGCCTTTAGCTTCGGTTTTTATGGCTTACTGCGTAAAAAGGTGAGCTTAGAAGCGCAAACCGGTTTGTTCATTGAGACTCTGGTTATGTTACCTCTCGCAGCAACGTACCTACTGTTTATTGCTGATAGCCCAACCTCGGACTTCTCAATGAACCCGATGCAACTCAATCTATTACTGGTTGCTGCTGGTGTTATTACCACCATTCCACTGCTGTGCTTTACTGGCGCTGCAACACGCTTGAAGCTATCGACCCTCGGCTTCTTCCAGTACATTGGACCAAGCTTAATGTTCTTGTTAGCGGTGCTGATTTATGGCGAAGCGTTTACCAGTGACAAAGCGATTACCTTCGCCTTTATTTGGGGAGCGTTGGTGATATTCAGCTTTGACGGTCTGCGTAACAACAGAAAGAACAAACGCGCTAAGCAGTAACACTGATCGTTTTTTACAAGACAATCCCTTAATACGAAGATAAGCTTGGTTGAATTGATGACTATTTGACCAAGCTTTTTTGTACCATGGATAAAGTCCACTATTACTCTACCCCAACAGAAGATATCAGCCTGATCCAAGCTCAATACCAAGAGTTTGCTTTCCAGCGCCACTATCATTTGGACTTTCACATTGGTTTAATTACCCAAGGACAACAGAAATTCGTCTATAAAGGGACGAGCCATAATGTTGGTGCTGGCCAAATTGTTATCATGCCACCCGATGAGCTGCATGATGGGCACTCCAAACTCGATTCGGGTTATCAAGTCAGTGTGTTTGCAGTTTCTCCCCAATGGTTTCAAGATCTTGCCGATCCCAAGAAGAATGGTCACACATTAGGCTTTTCTGAGTTGATCCTCTCCGATCAAGCTGCATTTTCACAATTACGCAACTTACACGGCCTATTAATCCATCAAAACATCAGCCAGCTCGCTCAAGATTGTTTACCTTTCGAAGGGTTCTCGACGATTGTCGATCGTTATGCGAAATTTGGATCGAAGAGTGACATCAAACTGGGTAATCAATCGATTGATACGCTAAAAGACTACTTGATGGCGAACTTGGATCAACCAGTGCGATTAGAACAATTGTCTGAGTTGTGTGGTTTAACCACGACTCAATTCCAACGCCATTTTAAAAACAGAATGGGCATTACGCCTTATGCATGGCTGAGCCGTTTACGTATGGAACAGAGCATGCGTCTGATTAAGTCTGGGATATGTGGTACCAAGGTCGCGCACCAAGTAGGCTTCTATGACCAAGCACACTTCTCTAAGGCTTTCAAAACCACGTTCGGTGTACCACCCTCACAAATCAACTAAGTGTTGATAATTTACAATTGCTCGATTTCAAATCACGGTAAGCTACGCTCAATACGATTACTTATTTAAAAATAGCGGCAACGTTATTGAGAACTGACGATGAACGAAGTCACCATACTGATCACCCTAGCCTCTATCCACTTCATCGCTTTGATGAGCCCCGGCCCTGATTTTGCGTTAGTCGTGCAAAATGCGACGCGTCACGGACGCCAGACAGGCTTGTACATTGCGCTTGGTTTATCTTGCGGGATCTTGCTGCACTCATTACTGAGCCTGACGGGAATCAGTTACCTAGTCCACCAACAACCCACATTATTTGCCATTATCCAACTAGCCGGCGGTAGCTACTTACTGTACTTAGGTTACGGAGCACTTAAAGCAACCTGGCAAATCATTCAGAACCACGATGATGATGCCGATACCGTCAATTCCAACGATCTGATTCTGACCAATAAGCGTCAGGCATTTTCGAAAGGGTTTGCGACCAATATTCTCAACCCAAAGGCTTTGGTGTTCTTTATCAGCTTGATGTCGAGCCTAGTGCCTGCCGACATGTCTCTGTCAGGTAAAGGCTTTGCGCTTATCATCCTATTTGGTCTGTCTCTGTTTTGGTTCTCACTACTGGCGTGGATGCTTTCGACTAAGGCATTGCAAAAGAAACTCAGCGAAGCAACGGTATACATCGATGGCTTATGTGGCGTGGTATTCAGCCTTATTGGCGTGAGTATTCTTTGGCAGTCGCTATCCGGTTTAATCGCTTAAATTCGAATCAAGATTACAATTCGTTAACAACACTCTGGCTATCTCATCTTTCCACTGCCAATCTAGCTCTGCATATTAAAAGGAGAAGATCATGCAGTGGAAAACAAAACTAACAACCCTCGCCACTTCTACCCTACTTTTTGCCTCTCACGTCAGTTGGGCAAATCAAGCTGCCGATTCCGTCGCACCCGAACAAAGTAGTGGTTTAGGAACCAAACAGCTCGTTAAAGCCAACGATTGGATGGTCACCGCGGCCAACCCTCTTGCCACACAAGCCGGTGCTGATGTACTTGCTCGTGGTGGTAACGCGATTGACGCCATGGTAGCGGTACAGCTTATGCTTGGCTTAGTAGAACCTCAGTCATCAGGTATTGGTGGCGGCGCGTTCCTTGTTTATTTTGATGGCAAGGACAAGCAACTCAAAACCTACGATGGCCGTGAAACCGCGCCGCTTGATGCCACACCACGTCTATTCCAAGACGAAAACGGCCAACCGCTTAAATTCTATGATGCCGTGGTTGGCGGTCGTTCTGTTGGCACGCCAGGCACGGTGCAATTACTGTGGGACACTCACCAGAAGTACGGCAAGCTCGAATGGGCATCACTGATTAAGCCTATTGCTCAACTGGCTGAAGAAGGTTTTACTATTAGTCCACGTTTAGCCACCTTGATTGAGAATGACCAACAGCGACTAAGCCGCTTTGCCACTACTAAAGCCTACTTCTTCAATGCCGATGGCAGCCCGAAAGCCGCTGGCACGCAACTTAAGAACCCAGAGTACGCGGCAACGTTAAACGCTATTTCTAAGAACGGTGCTAAGGCCTTTTACCAAGGTGAGATCTCTGCCGACATCATTAACACAGTACAAACAGCGAAAGGTAACCCGGGCGTATTAGCACAGAAAGACTTCGACGCTTATTCGATTAAGCAGCGCGAGCCGGTTTGTTCTGCTTATGAAAGCTACCAAGTGTGCGGAATGGGTCCACCAAGTTCAGGTGCATTAACGGTTGGGCAGATCTTAGCGATGACCGAGCAGTTTGATCTTAAATCATGGGGACCAAACGATGCGAAGTCTTGGCAGGTGTTAGCAGACGCTTCTCGCCTAGCCTTTGCAGACCGTGGTATGTACATGGCGGATCAAGATTATGTGCCAATGCCTACCCAAGGGTTAGTGAATACTGACTATTTGCAGGAACGCGCTCAGTTAATTACCGCAGGTAAGGCATTGGCAAGCGCACCTTCAGGCACACCGCCGTGGGATCACGTGATGCAGAGAAGCCAAGATGTTTCTATTGAATTGCCGTCCACCAGCCACTTCAATATTGTCGATAGCGATGGCAATGTCGTTTCGATGACCACCACCATTGAGAATGCCTTTGGCTCACGCTTGATGGTTAGAGGTTTCCTACTCAACAACGAACTGACGGATTTCTCATTCAAGACCCATAACGATGGTAAGCCTATCGCCAACCGACTTGAACCGGGTAAGCGTCCGCGCTCTTCAATGGCACCGACCATCATCATGCAAGACGATAAACCTTACATGGCAATTGGCTCTCCGGGAGGCAGCCGTATCATAGGTTATGTGGCACAAGCGATCATTGCTCATACCCAATGGGACATGGATATTCAGCAAGCCATCAATCAACCACACTTCCTAAACCGCTTCGGTACCTTAGATTTAGAAAAAGGAACATCAGCGGAAAACTTCAAACCTGAGCTAGAAAAGATGGGATTTGAGGTCAACGTTCGCGATCTTAACTCTGGTTTACACGCGATTCGCATCACAAAAGATGGTTTAGAAGGCGCTGCAGACCCTCGTCGTGAAGGTGCAGCCATTGGTCAGTAGGGAATAATCCTCCCTTTTTACTCGCTGCCTTGTGCGAGATCTCTCACAAGGTAGTGAGTAAATATCGATATTTGATGACGAAATTAGTCACCTAGATATCGTAACCAATTGAAATAAAACGATACGTACATTTATCATTCAAATAATTATATAGAAATTCGCTTATGCACCATTGCTGATAAATAAGGAATCGGTAATATGAATGGTGTCGGAAGGATGCTGACACGGAACAGGAAACGCCAAGGACTTGGTTATCTTCAGGATGAAGATTCGATTACTCAGGATGAATAATCGGCATGGATAGCGAAATGGACATTGAATGGACGCAATAGTAACTAGGATGGTTACTACTAAGGAAAGACAATGGACACCTCTGGACGAGGAAAGGACTGAACATCAGGATGATGTAAAGGACACCGCTCAAGGAACAAGTGACGCGCGCTAACGAGGATTGTTGGCAGATCAGGATAAGATCAAGGACACCGCTAGGAAGGCGACGAAAGGAATACGCTGAAGGATAACAGCACACTATCATGGATTTGATGCATGGAGCACACTTAGTAGCCGGATTGCTGCGAGTAAGACTATAGACCCCGATGAGCGCAAGCTCTCGGGGTTTTTCTTTATCTGTCGTTTCACTTATTCCTCTCTCAAACAAATAAATCAAAGACCTTTAATTACAATTCTGACATTTAAAGCATTCACTTCTTAACCACTTCCGAGTAACGTAAGTCTTACTAGGCTCAACTAGTTTCATAACCATAATTAAACTAAGGACAAATTCATGTCACACGTTACCTTCAAAGGCGCTGCTGTACCACTAACAGGCACATTCCCACAAACTGGCGAACAAGCACCAAGCTTTGCACTGACTGCAGGCGACCTTTCTGAACTGACTCTTGCTTCTCTTGAAGGCAAGAAAGTGGTTCTAAACATCTTCCCAAGCATCGACACAGCAACTTGTGCAACGAGCGTACGTACGTTCAACGCAAAAGCAGCAGAACTTGAGAACACGGTTGTTGTTTGTATTTCTGCTGACCTACCGTTTGCTGCGGGTCGCTTCTGCGAACTTGAAGGCATTGAAGGCGTTCAACACGCTTCAACTTTCCGTTCTCCTGCGTTTGCATCAGATTACGGCGTGGCGATTGCTGAAGGCCCACTAGCAAGCCTAACAACACGTGCAGTTGTCGTTGTTGATGAAAAAGGTGTGGTGACACACAGCGAGTTGGTTGCAGAGATCACTGAAGAGCCAAACTACGAAGCGGCACTTGCAGCACTGTAAGTCTCACTTTGAGGCAACAATGTCTTCAGCTCGTATTAACCTAATTTAGGTCGGTATCGAGCAATAAAAAAAGAGCAGCCATTGGCTGCTCTTTCTGTTTTTAATAATGAACGATTTTTAGATACCGAAGTAGCAGATTAAAGCTGCTCTAATCGAGCATAAGCCGTTACTAACCACTTGATTCCCTCACCGTTAAACGCGACTTGAACTCGGCTCTGCGGGCCACTTCCCTCGAAGTTGATGATAGTGCCTTCACCAAACTTAGGGTGCTTAACGCGAGAACCCAAACTAAAACCTGTTTCGTTAAAGTTCTCTTTCACGGCGGCTTGGCTAAAGCGGCCACTGCTTGCAGGACGGCTCACTTGCGCTTTCATACGAACCTCATCCAGACAGGTTTCTGGTAGTTCACGAATAAAGCGTGATGGTTTGTGGTACTTGTCCTGACCGTACAAACGACGCATCTCAGCGTAAGTGATGTAAAGCTTCTCCATCGCACGCGTCATGCCTACGTAACACAGGCGACGCTCTTCTTCTAAGCGCCCTGCTTCTTCTGCAGACATCTGGCTTGGGAACATACCCTCTTCCACACCCACCATGAAGACCATCGGGAACTCTAGGCCTTTAGCGCTGTGCAGAGTCATTAACTGAACCGCATCATCAAACTCATCAGCTTGGCCTTCGCCCGCTTCCAAAGCCGCATGAGTTAAGAATGCTGTTAGCATGCTCATTTCATCCGCTTCTTCTGGTTTTTCAAACTGACGCGTTGCCGTTACTAATTCTTCCAAGTTCTCAATACGTGCCTTCGACTTCTCGCCCTTCTCTTGCTCGTACATCGCAAACAAGCCCGACGATTTGATCACGTGGTCGGTTTGCTCATGAAGCCTCAGTTCTATCGTGTCATCTTCAAGCGCATTGATAAGCTCGATAAAGCGGCTCAATGCACCCGCAGCACGGCCTGGGAGCACTTGCTCTTCTATCAGAGCAATACTGGCTTGCCACATGGTTGCACCACGGTCACGCGCCGCAAGGCGAATCGTTTCTAACGTTTTATCGCCCAAGCCACGAGTCGGCGTATTGACGACACGTTCGAATGCCGCATCATTGCTGCGGTTACTCATTAAGCGCAGGTAGCTCAAGGCATCTCTGATTTCTTGACGCTCGAAGAATCGCATGCCGCCATAGATTCGGTAAGGTAGACCACCTTGAATCAAAGCTTCTTCAAGAACACGCGATTGGGCGTTATTACGATACAGCATCGCGGTATCTTCTAGCGCACCGCCTTTCTCTTGCCACTCTTTGATTTTGCTGACTGTGAAACGCGCTTCATCTAACTCGTTATAAGCCGAGTAAACTGAGATTGGCTCGCCATCGTTGCCATCGGTCCACAGCTCTTTACCCATACGCTCAGTGTTGTTCGAGATAAGCTCGTTCGATGCCTGCAGAATGGTTTTGGTTGAACGGTAGTTTTGTTCGAGTCGAACCGTTGAAGCTCCTGGGAATTCATCCAAGAACTTCTGAATATTTTCGATCTTCGCGCCACGCCAGCCATAGATAGATTGGTCATCATCACCCACGATCATCACGCGACAATCCGGGCCCGCCATCATACGTAACCAAGCGTATTGGATGTTGTTGGTATCTTGAAACTCGTCGACAAGAATGTGCTTGAAGCGAGCTTGGTAGTGCTCTCGGATGTGCTTCTTATCGCGTAATAGTTCATGCGATCTCAACAAGATTTCCGCAAAGTCGACCAAGCCAGCACGATCACATGCTTCTTGGTAAGCAGAGTAAATTTTTAACCACGTTTGAGTTATTGGATCATGGTAGGCGTCGATGTGATTTGGGCGTAATCCCTCGTCTTTCTTGCCATTGATCCACCAAGAAGCTTGCTTAGCAGGCCACTGCTTTTCATCAAGGTTTTGCGCCTTGATTAAACGACGTAGCAAACGAATCTGATCATCTGAATCAATGATCTGGAAATCTTCTGGCAGTTTTGCATCTAGGTAGTGAGCACGAAGGATGCGGTGACAAATACCGTGGAAGGTACCGTTCCACATGCCTGACGAGCTACCCATCATCAACTCTTCAATACGACCACGCATCTCTGCTGCCGCTTTGTTGGTGAAGGTAACCGACATGATAGAGAACGGCGATGCTTGCTCTACACTTTGCAGCCAAGCGATGCGATGCACCAACACTCGCGTTTTACCACTGCCAGCACCTGCCAGAATAAGTAGGTTTTCTAAAGGTGCTGCGACCGCCTCACGTTGTTTATCGTTTAGGCCATCGAGTAAAAGCGAAGGATCTATCATTGGATATGCTCACTACTGGGTATTTATACATAAAAGCTGATTATAACCTAAACACTAGGCTGCGTTTAGGATAATAAGAAGAAAAAACAATCAAAAAATAACATCATATAATCAGCAACTTAATAGCTAACACATCATTAATATTGATATTTTTTATAATGCAGTGAAATTATTTCCGAGTTCTTCCTATCCTTTTTAGTAAGCAAGTTAACAACTTATTAACCTGTGATATAAAAATACTATTAAGTCCTAGAGGGAATGACTATGAAAAATTCTAATCTTGCTGTTACAGCTGCAATCACAAGTGTACTAGCGTTCGGCGGTGCAGTTCTTACATCAGCACCTGCGGAAGCAGCAGCAAAAGAGAAATGCTACGGCGTTGCAAAAGCTGGCCAAAATGATTGTGCAACCAAAACAAGTTCATGTGCGGGTACAGCCAAAGAAGACAACCAATCCGATGCATTCGTGGTCGTTCCTAAAGGACTGTGTGGCAAATTATCAGGTGGTAACACTCAATCATCATAATTGAGCTGCTTAGTATGGTGAGCTGACATTCAGCTCACCTCCACTTTCCATTAGGAGAATCGTTGTGACTCAAACTCTTCATCCCAACGCAGGGGTTGGCCTTAGAACACCGCACTTGGACTTCTTTAGCCAAAACCCAACTTTAGTGAGTTGGTTAGAGGTGCACAGCGAGAACTACTTTTTAGCGAAATCACCGCAACGTCAACAACTGAGAGAGATTCGTCACGCACACAACATAAGTTGTCACGGCGTTGGATTGTCGCTAGGTTCTGTTGAGCGCATCAATCAACATCATCTGATGCAGTTAAAAGACCTGATTGATGATATCGAGCCCTTCTTGGTTTCTGATCATCTCAGCTGGAGTCAGACCGGCGGTCACTACTTCAATGACTTGTTACCGCTGCCTTATACCGAAGAGGCGTTAGAAGTCTTCTGCCGCAATGTCATCGAGGTTCAAGACGGCCTGCAACGCCCTATGCTGATTGAAAATCCATCGAGCTACCTTGCCTTCAAACATTCAACCATCCCAGAGTGGGAATTTTTAGCCGAGGTACAAAAGCGTACCGAGTGTCGCCTCTTACTCGATTTCAATAATATTTTTGTCTCATCTTTTAATCACGGTTTCAGCTGTGAAGAGTATCTCAATGGAATACCAGCAGACAAAGTGGAAGAGATTCACTTGGCAGGTTTTACCAAAAAGAAACTCGAACAAGGTGAGATCTGGATAGACACCCACAGCAAGCCTGTCTGTGACGAAGTGTGGCAACTCTACACGCAATGGATAGAACAACATGGTTCGCGCCATACCTTGATAGAGTGGGATTTAGATATCCCAGAGCCACAAATTTTATTGGCTGAAGCGGCCAAAGCCAGTGATATTTTGTATCAACACGACAAGTTCAACCAAAGGAGTCGCGCAACATGAGCCACTCTTTAGCTAATGTGCAATCGGAGTTTGCTAACGCCCTACGCTATCAAAACAGTGGTGAGCACTGCGACATAGTGAGCGACCACTTTACCGATGAACAGCGCATCCAGATCTACCGAAATAACTTTGTGATTAGCTTGAGTGAAGTACTGGCTGCTACGTATCCACTGACTGAAATGTTGGTTGGTGAAGAGTGCTTCCAACAAATGGCTCGTCTACATGTCTTAAGTTATCCATCAACCTCTGGTGACGTCAGTGGTTACGGTAAACACTTTGAACAAACTATCCAAGCCTTTCCTGCTGTTATCGAGGCTGCACCTTATCTCGCTGAAGTAGCTTTGTATGAATGGCAAAAAGATAGCTTGGTGAGATGCGTTTCAGAATCACATGTCGACCAACGTCTTCTTTCTCGTTTAGCTGATGTACCGCAAGAACAACGAGGCGCTTTAGTCTTTCATCTCAAAGATTCAATAACGCTAATTAATTCTAGCTATACGATTATCGCGCTTGAGCAGGCTATCTATCAGCAACAACTCGATGGGTTAGACATCAACCAACCTGAGTTTGGGGTGTTAATCCGAGCGGAAAACTCACAGATTGAGAGCCATCGTTTGACGCAAGAAAGCCACCAACTATTAACCGAATTGCAATCGGGTCAAACGCTCTCAGCGATAGACCCTTTACTACTACAACATCTGAATACTGTCATGACACTGAACGTCATCTCAGGCTTTTCAATCAATGCCGAATTGGAGACATAATATGGATAACAACACAGTCACGAACATGATGGCTCAATACGACAGTTTGATTGAGAAATCACAGGCACTTTTTGTTCCCGTACTACTTCTGTTTTGTCGCCTATGGGTGGCGTGGGTCTTCTTTAATTCAGGACTCACCAAAATAGCCACTTGGGATAGCACCCTTTACTTGTTTGAATTGGAATACCAAGTGCCTCTTTTGCCTTGGGAATTGGCCGCTTACATGGGTACCGCAGCTGAATTGATTCTGCCGGTATTCTTAGCGCTTGGCTTGTTAACCCGACCAATGGCTGCAGTGCTGTTCGTTTTCAATATCATGGCCGTCGTGTCATACCCTGTATTGTGGGCACAAGGCTTCTATGATCATCAGCTTTGGGGATTAATGATTCTTATCGTCGTGGTATGGGGAGCAGGACCATTTTCACTTGATAGAATCTTAAAAGCGCAATTCAAAAGCTAAACCTCTTTTCCATGGTCTCTAAATTTACATAGGTCCAAAACGCAAAAAACCACTCAATTGAGTGGTTTCTTTTTATCTGGAATAAACTACTTGTTTAGAAAAGCTTGTAGCTCTTCAGCAGAGATACCTTGCTCGGCTAGCTCTTTTGCTAGTAGCTGAACTTGTTCACCTTTACGAGATTCAACCACGCGTTGAAATTGGTAAATGATATCTCGCAAAGTATCAATTGGAACTTGTTTTGCCGCACTGCGAATACGCTCTTCACTTTGGTTTCCTAGCTCTTTAAGCAATTTACCAAACATGACCTTTTCAGGTGCATCTTCCATTTGTTCTAAGATGCGCGCCATTTCGTAGGTTGTTAATGACATTACAGTATTTTCCGTTGGGGACTAACGTTTCAATGAGTGACAAATATACCATGTTTTAACGTTTCGCAAACCGCCATTTGTATATTTTGTCACCCTTGAGACTTATGCCTTAGCAAACGTCGTGTGCCACGACTTACCCGCTTTGCTCGCAAGCACTAACAATGCAGGAACAATAAGGAACATTTGCAGCGCAATCATCACTTGAGACGTTAAATCAAGACGTTGCATCGTACCAACAAGCAGTCCAGAACCGCTCATTTGGAACAAGCCAAGCAACGCAGCTGCGGTACCCGCACGGTCACCAAAAGGTTCAAGTGCCTTACCGGCTGCGGCACCAAGAATCCAAGCGAAGCCAACTGAAGATAGGAAAATCGGCAGCATGAATGCGATCGCGCTAGCATGCTCAGCAAGCACCAACATAACCACACCCGCTAAGCCAAGCGTTGAAATACCGACAACCAATGCTTTGTAAGTACCAAAACGGTCCATGAACTTCGGTGCCGTGAATGCAGCCGTGATGTTGATAACCGCGTTGATACCAAACCAGAAGGTAAATTCGTTCATCGTCAAACCTAGGTTTTCCATCAACACAACAGGTGCAGAGGTAACGTAAGCAAGAATGACCGCCATCGCCATCAAGCATAAGGTTGCATGGAAGATAAATGATGGTGTTTTCAATACCGACCAGTAACGCTCAAGTTTGAACACCGCGACCTTTTCTGTCGCTGGGTTAGACTCTTTCATTTGGAAAAACAAAATGGTGCCAACCACAACAGCGAACACAGCCATAAAGCTAAAGTTCGAGCGCCAGCCAAACTGTTGAGTTAACCAAGCACCCAGAATCGGTGCTAGTGCAGGAATAAAGCAAATTGCACCATTGAGGTAACTGATCATGCGGCCACTTTTTTCCGGGCCAAATAGATCGCGAACCGTCGCAAAGGCTGCTACAGAAGTCGCACAAGCTCCTAAGCCTTGTAGCAGCCGAGCTATTAGCATCATATCAATCGATTGAGCTGCCCACGCCAAGCAAGCACTCAATGCATAGATACTAACACCTCCCAATGCAACGGTTCGACGTCCTAACTTATCAGCCAAAGGGCCTGCAAATAATTGCCCGACACCCATGGCGAATAAAAACCAAGTAATCGTATCTTGTGCTAGTGCGTGTTCCACGTGAAACGCTGTTGAAATTTGTGGCAGAGCTGGAAGATAAATATCTATAGCCAGAGGGCTAAATAGAACCAGCATTGCCAATAAAGCAACCTGCAGTTTACTAGGGGTTGGAAGCGCGTTAGAAGGCACAAGATTCTCCGAATGAGTTAATTTAGGTGCATAATAACCAACTAAAGATATGAACAAAAATGGCATATACTCATTAGCATTATTCCAAATAGGAAACTCACATGAATATCGAGAAACTATCACGCCTCGACCTCAATCTATTGGTTTGCTTGCAGGTGCTGATGGAAGAGCTGAGTGTCACTCGCACCGCACATCGATTATGCTTGAGCCAATCGGCTGTGAGTAAGTCGCTAGCCAAGCTTCGTGAACAATTTAATGACCCCCTTTTCACACGAAGTGCTCATGGCCTACGACCAACACCGAAAGCTGTTTTCCTTAAGCCTCGGTTAGAAACGTTGATCAACCAACTTGATGTTCTCACTCAACCTGAGACATTCATTCCCAACAATAGCGACCACAGCTTTCACATTGCTGCCGTTGAGAGTGTTTACCCGCTGATTCTTCCTCACTTCTTACCGGCGATATTTCGACAAGCACCTAAGGTTAATATCAACACCCATGCGTGGACCGAACAAACCTTTAAGAAGCTACAGCTTGGTGAGTTAGATATCGGACTCACAGGCAAAGACATCGACATCAACGACGCGCGCTTAACCATGCTGCCGCCAGACGACATCTGCGAACAAGAGATCTACCGTGATGCACAGATGTGTGTATTAAGGCGTAACCACCCTGCTCTAAGTGGTAAATGGGATTTGGGAACCTACCTTGCGCAGCGTCATGTACAAGTAAGATGTGATGGGAACGATCGATGGCTGCTCGACTACAAACTAGCTGATCTTGGTCATCAGCGAGATATCGCTATTTCTGTTCCAGACTTCAATAGCGCCGCAAGCCTATGTACCTACACCGACTTTGTGTTTACTGCACCAAGCCACTTTACTTACCTCGTCGCCAAGCAACTCGACTTAGTGGTTGTCCCTTTACCGATGGAATTCCCACCGATGGCATACACTCTGTTTTGGCACCGTGACAGAGAAAATGACCCAGCGTTAACTTGGCTACGAGATATCATCAAAGAAAAAACTCTGCACCTTAGATAAAAATGGCGTACAGCGTTTGCAGCAAACGAACAAAAGCGCTAGCTTATTGACCTAATAAGTCCCCTCGCATGTATATCGACTGTGAGTGTTAACAAGGACCCTAACAATAAGGATAAACACAGATGCACAATATCACTGCTGAACGCGTTGCTGCGGTTCGAGCTTGGCTTGAAACAAACAACCTAGATGCCGTTATCATTCCACATGAAGACGAATATCTAGGTGAATACGTTCCTGCTCATAACGAGCGACTTCACTGGTTAACAGGTTTCACTGGCTCTGCAGGTGCCGCTGTTATCACTCGTGAAACTGCTGCTATTTTTGTTGATGGTCGCTACACCGTTCAGGTTCGCAAGCAAGTACCAGCAGAGTTATTTGAGTATCGCCACCTTATTGAAGAACCGGCTTTAGATTGGATCATCAATTCATTGCTACAAGGCAGTAAGGTTGCATTCGACCCACGCATGCACACCGCCGCGTGGTTGAAAGGCGCACAAGCAAAACTAGCAGAGAAAGTTGAGCTAACAACGCTCTCTTCCAATCCAATTGATGAGCTTTGGTCTGATCGCCCTGAACCTGTCGTGTCTGATGTTCGCCTAATGGCAACAGACGCAGTTGGCCAATCAAGCGAGAGCAAACGCGCAGAGATTGCTGGCCTACTAAAAGCCAAAAGTGCAGATGCCGCAATCCTTACTGAACTAGACTCTATTTGCTGGTTACTCAACATTCGTGGTTTGGACGTATCTCGCCTACCTGTTGTGTTATCCAACGCGATCATTCACGCAGATGAAAGCGTAGATTTCTTCCTAGACCCTGCTCGTATTCCTACTGGCTTTGAAGCACACGTTGGCAATGGTATTCGTGTATCTCACCCATCAGAGCTAGAAGCACGCCTTCAATCTTTGGAAGGCAAAAATGTATCTGTCGATTCAGGTACTAGTAATGCTTGGTACACGCTGGTGCTACAAAACGCTGGCGCTCACATCATTGAAGCAGCAGACCCATGTCTAATGCCAAAAGCCGCTAAAAACGAAACTGAAATTGCGGGTATGAAGGCGTGTCACATTCGTGATGGTGTTGCGATGGCGAAATTCCTATCTTGGATTGATGCAGAAGTCGCGCAAGGTAACCTACACAACGAAGCTGTGCTAGCAGACAAAGTACAATCATTCCGCGAGCAAGACCCAACGCTGATGG
Source organism: Vibrio sp. SG41-7 (assembly GCF_014164465.1). Lineage (NCBI taxonomy): Bacteria > Pseudomonadati > Pseudomonadota > Gammaproteobacteria > Vibrionales > Vibrionaceae > Vibrio > Vibrio sp. SG41-7. Next base: position 27,189 of record NZ_JACJFF010000050.1, read on the forward strand.
ACCTAAGTTTTGACACGATTTCAGCAGCAGGCGGTAACGCAGCAATGTGTCACTACAACCACGAGAACCAACCTGAACCAGGTCAGTTAGAGATGAATACTCTGTACCTAGTCGATTCAGGCGGCCAGTATCTAGATGGTACAACCGATATCACTCGTACTATCGCGATTGGCCAACCAAGCGACGAAATGATTCAACAGTTCACTCTCGCACTTAAAGGTCACATCGGCATTGCACGTGCACGTTTCCCACAAGGTACTCGTGGTTTCCAACTGGATATCCTAGCGCGTCAGCACTTATGGGCAGAAGGCTTCGACTACGACCACGGTACTGGTCACGGTGTTGGTCACTTCCTAAGTGTTCATGAAGGACCGCAAAGCATCTCTAAGAAGCTGATCGATGTACCTCTAGTTGAAGGTATGGTGTTATCGAACGAGCCGGGTTACTACCGTGCTGATGAATTTGGTATCCGCATCGAAAACCTAGAGCTCGTGGTTGAACTGCCAACTCAAGGTGACTTCGCAGTATTGACGTTTGAATCGCTAACTCGTTGTCCTATCGATAAGCGCAACATCAATGTTGATTTGCTAACACGACCTGAACTGGCGTGGCTGAACGACTACCATCAGAAAGTATGGAACGATGTTAGCCCATTAGTTGAAGGTGATACGCTGGAATGGCTACGCCAATCAACAACACCACTTGCTCACGCTTAATGCCTTGCTCGACAGATAACTGAACCAAAACGAGCTTGCTAGGTTAATAAGTTAAATAGCAAATAGAAAAACGGCTACCCAAAGGTAGCCGTTTTTATTTGCCTGTATCATTACATCGATGTTTCACGTGGAACATCAACCAAACATTGATTAACCAGAATAGGCACTGTGCCAATCACGCCACACTGGGTCGAAACCACGCTGACGAATCATCGACTCAACATCAGCAGCACTTCTCTCGTCACTGATCTCAAACTGCTCGAGTTCTTCCTCACCCGAAGCATAACCACCGGGTTGGGTTTTTGACGCTGCCGACATACTAGTGATACCCAAAGGCAACACGTTATCGCGGAAAGTTGCCGATTCACGGGTCGAAAGGGATAACTCGACCTCAGGATTCAAGAGTCGATATGCGCAGATAAGCTGAACCAGCTGTTTATCGTTCATGATTGATTTAGGCTGTAATCCACCACCAGAGTCTCCACCCTCACACGGACGAAGACGTGGGAATGAAATTGAGTAACGTGTTTGCCAATAAGTACGCTCTAAGTAATCTAAGTGAGCAGCAACAAAAAAGCAGTCGGTTCGCCAATCTTCCAAACCAATCAAGGCACCAATACCTATCTTATCGATCCCCGCTTTTGCCAAGCGATCTGGGGTTTCAAGACGGTATTCAAAATCCATTTTATTGCCACGTAGATGATGCTCAGCGTAAGTTCTTGGCTGATAAGTCTCTTGGTAAACCATAACAGCATCTAGGCCGAGAGTTTTAAGCTCTGCGTAATCATGTTGATCAAGCGGCTGCACTTCCATCGCTAGGTAGTTGAATTGCTTTTTGATATTCGGCAACACCTGTCGAAAGTAATTCATCCCGACCTTAGTTTCATGTTCACCGGTGACTAACAAAACGCTATCGAACTTCATCTTTTTGATAGCCGCACTTTCGGCATCAATTTCATCCAAAGTAAGCGTGCGACGTTTGATACGGTTCTCCATTGAGAAGCCACAATACGTGCACGCATTCGCACATAGGTTCGAGAGGTACAAAGGAATGTAAAGCGACATCGTATTGCCAAATCGCTTACGAGTTAGCGCCAACGACTGTTGTGCCATCTGCTCTAAGTAAGGTTCTGCCGCCGGAGAGATCAGAGCCTTAAAGTCTTCTAAGTCACGTTTGGGTTTACTCAGAGCACGTTCAACATCCGCTGCCGTTTTACTGAAGATAGACATACCAATGTCATCCCAGTTGAGCTGTTTAAATCGATCAACAAACGTCATAGGTACACTACTCGTCTAGAAATGAAGTTAACGGGCTCGAAGCAACCGCGTGAGATACTTTTCCTGCAAGCCCAGCAACGTAAGCCATACGCCCCGCTTCAACTGCCAGCTTAAAAGCAATCGCCATATCAACGGGTTGTTGAGAAGCCGCAATCGCCGTATTCACTAACACAGCGTCTGCGCCCATTTCCATTGCACGAGCAGCATGCGATGGCGCGCCTATGCCTGCATCCACAATCACAGGGACATTCGCTTGGTCGATAATGATCTCTAAGAAGTCTGCCGAAGCGATACCTTTGTTTGAACCAATAGGCGCACCTAACGGCATAACCGCAGCGCAACCCACCTCTTCCAAGCGCTTACACAAAACTGGATCGGCATGGCAGTAAGGCAACACAACAAAACCATCTTTAACCAGTTGCTCAGCGGCTTTAAGCGTCTCAATTGGGTCTGGCATCAAGTACTTTGGATCTGGATGAATTTCCAGTTTAAGCCAGTTTGTACCTAGCGCTTCACGAGCCAAATGCGCAGCAAAGACGGCATCTTTTGCATTCTTCGCCCCAGAGGTATTCGGTAGCAAGTTTACGCCAGCATCAATGATTGGTTGTAAAATGTCGTCTTGCTCAGAGCGAATATCGACTCTCTTCAACGCCATGGTTGCCAGTTGCGAACCTGAAGCTTCAATAGCACTCGCCATCAAATGCTTGTTTGCGAACTTGCCGGTTCCAGTGAAGAGTCGTGATTGAAACGTTTTATCAGCGATAGTTAACATGGTTAGCCTCCTGCAATGGCTTGGAAAAGAGAAATAGCATCGCCTTCATTGACGACAGTTTGTTGCCACTGGCTGCGCGGGACAACCGCATTATTGATTGCAAATACGCAACCCAGGTCAGGGAGTGATAGAGCCTGGATAATGTCCGCTAGAGACGACAAGTGCGCGACCTGTTCTGGCTGCTCGTTTATAGAGATCGTTATATGACTCATTGGATTTCTTCTTCTAAATGCTTAACTGCAGACGCACTGCACACGGAACATTCACTATCTTGAGTGACCATTAAGTTTTGCCAGTTCATCGTTTGGCCATCGAACAGTTTGAGCTGGTGTGTTGCTACCTGAAACTCACCACAAGTTAAACGTTGAATAGCAGCCAAAGCTTGAAGGTTACCTATGGTGCCAACAACTGGGCCTATGATGCCGCTATCACTACAACGAGTCGTTTGTGGATGATGACTGAACGGGAACAAACAGTGATAGCACCCTTTCTGATTCTGATAATCAAATACAATAAACTGGCCTTTCCAACCGATTGCAGATCCAGAAATCAAAGGTGTATTGCTGCCGAAACACGCTTGGTTAACCTGCTGGCGTGACGCAAAGTTGTCAGTACAATCCAACACCACATCAGCGAGCATCACTTCAAGTTCAAGTTGACTGTCACTCATTCGCTGATTGATGGTTCTAACTTGACTGCGACTATTGAGTTCAGTCAGTTGTTGCTTCATAGCTTCGACTTTAGGCGAACCTAACTGACTTTCTTTGAACGCGACCTGTCGTTGCAGGTTAGACGAATCCACACAATCATCATCAACCAACACGATCTTTCCGACACCAGAAGCCGCAAGATAAAGAGCGGCAGCATTACCTAAGCCACCACAACCAATCACTAGCACATGGCTGTTTAATAGGTTTCGTTGCCCTTGCTCACCGACTTCAGGTAACGCAATTTGTCGTTGATAACGAATAAACTCAAAATCACTCAGCATAGCTAGGCTCCTGCATAATCTCTTCCTTAAAAATTGGAGATTTAGGTGCCATCAGTTTTTCGAAAAATTCGATCACCTTTTTGGGGTCTTCCGCTAATGTAATCGCACGAACAACCGCCAAACTCGACACCCCACACTCCCACACCTGCTCAGCTGTCGATTGGTCAATACCGCCAATAGCAACCGTTGGATAACCAGTGAGTTGTTCTGTGTATGGGATAGTATCAATCAGCTGTTGATACAGAGATAAACGAACCAATCCCTGAGGCTTTGATGGCATCTGTTTAGTTGTTGTTGGGAAGATGTGGCCTAGCGCAATATAGCTTGGGTTAATCTGAACAATGCGTAGCAACTCGTAATAGCCATGAGTCGATAACCCAATCTTTATACCCGCAAAGCTCAACTGTGAGAGGTTTGATTCTTCAATATCCTCTTGCCCTAAATGAACACCAAAAGCGTCATGCTTGAGTGCAAGCTGCCAGTAATCATTGATAAAAACTTGAGCGTTATACTCACGACCAAGATCGATAGATCGTGCGACTTGTTGTTCTAAGTCCGCTTGCTGCGGGTTTTTAATGCGTAGTTGGACAGTGTTGATTCCAAGCTTGAGCAATCTTTCGATCCACTCAACATCATCAACTACTGGGTATAAACCGAGGCTACTCTTACTCAACTCAGGAAAAGAAAGTGATGTCCCTTGGTTAGCCCAACCTACGCTTATGTCCAATCGTTGATCTTCAAGAGCTGGAATTGGAAAGTTTTGGTAATGTGCTGGCCATGTTCCACGTGAAACATTGGACGCTGCGCGAGCTAAAACTAGTGCGTCTTCTAATGGGAATTCCAGCGCCAACAAAGTAAGTAACCAATCAAAGTGGTCGCGATAATCTAACTCCTGATGAGCTGTAGTGTCACTCTTGATAGCGCGGCTAGCATCCAGGTGTGACCAAATATCCAGTACAGCTGAATCATCTGAGACACCGATATAGATGGTATCCGGAGTTTCTGTAAAGGCATCACAAACGTCAGTTAGCGCGACTGAATTACTGTAATCAACAACATGGTTCAGTTCCGCTAACTTACACTCTGCCAATGAATCAACATCATGAGCGAAGCCAATAGATAACGCCTGCTGAGAATCAACGATAGAGAAGTATGGAGTTGGGCTTACACCCAACTCAACCGCATCAGTTGCTAAGCCTTGTCGCTTAGCAACCAATAGACAGTTCTGCACCTCTCCCGTTAACTCAATATTTTGAGATGGGATGAGAATCTTCACTGTCATTATTCCTCTAGTTGAGCTTCTTTTGCGCCGACTGCAGGGTGGTAAAGTTCAGAACCAGTATCACGGAACTCTTGTGATTTTTGGCGCATCCCTTCCAACGGGTTATCTAGCATCTTAATCTCGATAGCCTGATCCGCGGCTACTTGTTCTGTATCTTTCGCATACTCTCTGACTTCCTGAGAGATCTTCATCGAGCAGAATTTAGGTCCACACATTGAGCAGAAGTGAGCAACCTTACCGGATTCTTGTGGCAGGGTTTCATCATGGAAAGAACGTGCTGTTTCAGGGTCTAAAGCTAGATTGAATTGGTCTTCCCAACGGAATTCAAAACGTGCCTTTGATAACGCATTATCTCTAATTTGTGCGCCCGGGTGCCCTTTCGCAAGGTCAGCAGCGTGTGCAGCAAGCTTGTAAGTAATCAAGCCAGTCTTCACATCTTCTTTGTTTGGTAAGCCTAGATGCTCTTTAGGGGTTACATAACACAGCATCGCACAACCGTACCAACCAATCATGGCGGCACCAATACCTGAGGTAATGTGGTCATAACCAGGGGCAATATCTGTCGTCAATGGACCTAAAGTATAGAAAGGCGCTTCATGACAGTGTTCTAACTGCTCATCCATGTTCTCTTTAATAAGATGCATAGGTACATGTCCAGGACCTTCAATGATCACCTGAACGTCGTACTCCCAAGCAACTTTAGTTAACTCACCTAGGGTACGTAACTCCGAGAACTGAGCCTCATCATTGGCATCTGCAATTGAGCCCGGACGTAAGCCGTCACCTAATGACAGTGCAACATCGTACTTCGCACAGATCTCACAGATCTCTCGGAAGTGGGTATAAAGGAAACTTTCTTGGTGATGAGCAAGACACCATTTCGCGATAATAGAACCACCACGAGAAACAATACCGGTCACACGTTTAGCCGTCATCGGAACGTAGCGAAGCAACAAACCAGCATGGATAGTGAAGTAATCAACACCCTGCTCTGCTTGTTCAATCAAGGTATCACGCATCACTTCCCAGTTAAGGTCTTCGGCTACGCCATTCACTTTTTCAAGCGCTTGATACATAGGAACTGTACCAATCGGCACTGGACTGTTACGCAGAATCCACTCGCGAGTCTCGTGGATATTACGGCCAGTTGAGAGGTCCATTACGGTATCGCCCCCCCAACGAGTTGACCAAACTAGCTTCTCAACTTCTTCTTCAATCGAAGAGCTTACTGAAGAGTTACCGATATTAGCGTTCACCTTCACTAAGAAGTTACGACCAATAATCATCGGTTCTGATTCTGGGTGGTTGATGTTTGAAGGGATAATAGCTCGGCCTTCAGCGACTTCTTTACGCACGAACTCAGGGGTGATCTCTTTCGGCAGGTTTGCGCCAAAGTTATGGCCAGGGTGTTGGTGGTTCAGCTGCTCATCAGCGAATTTCTGACGTCCCATGTTCTCACGTATGGCAATGTACTCCATCTCAGGCGTGATAATACCCTGACGAGCATAATGCAATTGGGTAACACATTGTTTGTCTGTAGCACGGCGAATTCTAGGCAGGTTGCCGTAGCGAAGGTCGTCTAGAGTTTCATCTTCTAAACGTTCTTTGGTGTAAACAGAGCTTACGTCGTCTAACAGTTCCGTATCACCACGCTCTTCAATCCATTGCTCTCGCAACTTAGGAAGACCGCTATACAGATCTATTTGATGTGTAGGGTCTGTGTAAACACCTGAGGTATCGTAAACTTGAATGGGTACATTAGGTTCGAATACAGGCTCTTTCTTTGTACCACCAACAAGGCTATCAGCGAGTGATATTTCTCGGACAGGGACTTGAATGTCCTCTCGAGACCCTTGGATGTAAGCTTTTTTTGAGTTTGGATAGGGTTGTACGGATAAAGAATCAATGAAATTCTTCGCTTCCAGTCTTGCTTGTTTACGAGTCGACATAGCATTTTTCCTTGGCTTTTAGCCATTATTTATAGGGATAAAAATGCTTGACGGATTAGATGCTACAAGAGGGATCACGGTAAGAAATACAGTTGTGATCTGGAGATAGATCTCTAGAAGGATTCTAGTTAGATATCTACTCTTGTTCCCTTCGCAGGTATTAGCCTGATCAGGTTCAACGGATCCCGAGTTAACGGTCTCAGCCATATGGCACTCCGACAAGTTCGATCGAGTATATAAAAACGGCTTGGATAAACCAAGCCGAGTTGTTAACAAATCGTAAGAAAGTTTTAAGACTTTATCAAAAGTTGGAAGCCGATCCATGCGGCTGAAATACTGAGTACCACGTTGAGTAGCACATTGAGTCCCATCTTAAAGAAAGCTCCCTGCTGCATAAGAAGTACGTTATCCATAGAAAACGTAGAAAATGTAGTCAGTGCTCCTAGGAAACCAAGACCGATGATCTGTCTCCATGGTTCTGTCGCAACCATTTCATTCTCAAACGCAGCGATGAGCAATCCCATAATTAAAGAACCAATTACGTTAACAGTCAGCGTACCATAAGGAAAACCACGCCCTAGCATTACCACACATAACTCTGAAATCAAATAACGCGAACAAGCACCAAATGCGCCACCAATGGCAATAAAACCTAAAATAGATAACTGACCCATGAATCCTCCCAAACAATAATCCCTATATTCTAGCTTTAACGCCGATAAAAGCGAGGGTAGAAACTAAGAATGCATGCGCAAATATTAAACGTTACAGGTGTCACTTAACTTCAATATACCCCATTAAACCCGTTTTCATGTGTTCTATAACATGACAGTGATACATCCAGCGGCCAGGGTTGTCTGCAACAAATGCAGCTTTAGCTCGGCCATTCTTTCCAAGTAACACTGTATCGGTATGGAAAGGCTCTTCAACTTTCTTCCCATCAAGTTCCAATACAGTGAATGTATGACCGTGAATATGGATCGGGTGATGGTATTGGGTGACGTTCTTTAGATCGAATATGTAAGTCTTACCTAACTCTAAAGTCGTCAACGGCTCAGGAATATTGTCTTTGCTCATTCCTTCCCATGCTCTTTTATTAGTAAGCCAAAACTTAGGCATCGATTTCCCATCTTTAGAAACTGGTGATACCGCACCTTCCCACTCGAACACAAAATCGATCTCTTCAGCATTAGCAAGATCTAGATTAGGTACCGGGTTAAGAGGTAACAATGGCAATAAACGCCCTTCAGTAAGGGGGGAATCTACTACCTCGAACTCACATAAAGAGAAAGGAAAGCGGCCCTTCATTTGAAGTACATTAACTCGCTCGCCTACTTTGGGCGCTATCAGTCCAATATCCACGCGCATCCCTGGGCCGATTTTATGTTGAGTCAGTTTATATGGCGTCTTTACAGGATTACCATCAATGGCAATCACCCATGCCTCAGGCCCTTCGACAGCAATAGGATAAGTGATCGTATTATCGACATTCGCGATACGCAGTCGAGTCGTTGCGTGCTGCTTTAATTGGTATACAGGTTCATGAACACCATTGACGCTACTCCACTCTCCTGGAGTACCCATACGAGCACTTAGTCGTGGAATCATTAAGTCTTTCCATTGACCCTGTTTATCGATGTGCCAATGCTTAAGCATTAGTGCATGCTCTTCATCAAACTGCACTGGAATATTCTCTTCTACGATAATAAGACCAACTAAGCCCATACCAAGCTGCTTGACACTATTCATATGTGGGTGATACCAAAATGTGCCAGCATCTGGCGGCGTAAACTCATAAATGAATGTTTCACCTGGCATGATCGGTGGCTGACTTAAGAAGGGGACCCCATCCATTTCGATAGGAATTCTTAAACCATGCCAATGAATAGTCGTCGGCTCTGATAGCTTATTCGTAAAGCGGATCGTGACCTTTTCACCCTGTCGACATCGAATTGTCGGAGCAGGGATCTGCCCATTAAAGGCTAAAACATTGGTATTAAATCCCGTCACCAACTCAGCTGTTGAAGGTTCTGCAGTTAAGTCATAAACATACTTTCCTTGCTCATCAACTGACCGGTTAATTGAGCAAGCGGGTAGAACAGTGAGTGCTGATATAGCGAGAGATGATTGAATAAACTTACGACGGGAGATATCCATATTTGTTGCCTTTTAGTAATAACGACCAAAATGTAACAAAATATTGAGAATAATTCTCATAAAGAAGTGGGGATTGTGCTGTTGATTATTTATAAAAGAGGCTGGGATAAGTAAGCACTTACACTTTTAAGGCTAGGTTTTATTAAAAGCAGGAATTATCGACTAAAAATCGAACAAAAATAAAGTAAAAAAACAGAACTTCTGCTGGGGCATTGATATGGCAGGGTGGAGGTTTCTACTCCCAACACACGCTATTTTGGTTAGTCGGAGAATCCGCTGCTTTGCTAATGGCGTATATTAGATTCAGAAAGCAAAAAGGCTCTAGCATTTCTGCTAGAGCCTTAAATATGGCAGGGGTGGAGAGATTCGAACTCCCAACACGCGGATTTGGAATCCGCTGCTCTGCCAATTGGAGCTACACCCCTAAAACTTTTTATTACTTCAGATTCGAAAAAACCTCGCACTAGGCGAGGTTATCGAATAAGTGGCGGAGTGGACGGGACTCGAACCCGCGACCCCCGGCGTGACAGGCCGGTATTCTAACCAACTGAACTACCACTCC
>NZ_JACJFF010000051.1:0-36858 GCF_014164465.1 Vibrio sp. SG41-7
ACCTATTTAGAAAATCAGAGGGTAACTTGTCTGTACCAAGAAAGATGAACCAAGCCGCATGGAATAAAGATTACAGGGAAAAAGTTCTTTTTACATCAGATTAACAAAGTATATTCGCGCCCTTATGGCAGCATTGATGTTAGCTGGTGCTTTGCCAGTGATGAGAATGATTCGGAACACTCCGATGAAATCACTGAGGGATGCGCTTTAATATGCTTCAACGAAATGGCTCAACGAAATTCAGACACCGATTTGTCTCCTCTCTATTATTGATCGGTTTCTTTGGCACCATTTTAGGTGTCTGGGCGTACTACTCTTACTTTGCTGATGTTGGCGAGAAAGGCGTGAACGAGGTCAATTCAGTGCTTGTAAGCGAGCACTTTAATGTATTCGAGCCTGTGTTACCTGACCGCAGCGTTTCGTTACCTCGAGACTTCCAATTCCACCCAGAATTTCAACACGAGTGGTGGCATTACTTTGCTTCTCTAAAAGGGGATGATGGCAAAAAGTACTCCGTTCAATGGAGCTTCTTCCGAATAGCGACTGACGAACGCGAGACGCCGGGGTGGCAAAGCCCACAGGTTTATATTTCAAATGTCGTGATCTCTTCTGATTCTAAGGTTTGGAAAGAGCAACGCTTAGCGCGTGGTGGTATTGGCCAAGCGGGAATGACCAGTCGTCCGTTTAGAATTTGGATTGATAACTGGAACTGGCGCGCCCTTGGCAACACACCATTTCCTGGTCGCCTTCAAGTGAAAACGGATACGTTTGGCCTTGAACTCGACACCATTGCGAAAGGGCCCTATGTGCTCAACGGCGATAATGGTTACCAGAAAAAGCACGATTTATTGCCTGTCGCGTCTTATAACTTCAGCGCTCCATTTTTATCCCTAAGCGGTGTATTGAATCTGGACGGCGTTACCAAGGAAGTAGAAGGCACAGCTTGGGTACATAAAGAGTGGGGCAGTGGCTTACTCGGAGTGGGTCAACAAGGCTGGGATTGGTTCGTGTTTAATCTCGATGATGGTACAGCGCTGAGTATTAACCGCTACCGCCATAATCAACAGCTGCCTTATGTTTTTGGAACATTGGCCACTCGTTCGGGCAAGGTGTACCAGTTAACGGACTCAGATATTTCTATCAAGCCTTTACAGAATACGACGCTACAGAATGGTAGAAGAATGCCGCTCCAATGGATTATTAACGTGCCACAGCACAATATCAACCTCACGACACGCATCAAACGCCGAGATATGTGGTTGCCATTTGTCATACCATATTGGGAAGGGCCAATTATGGCGAGCGGAAGCCATGAAGCGACAGGCTTTATGCAATTAACCGGTTACTAAAAACACCTAAGGCTATCATTTGATAGCCTTTTTTGTGCTCATGATTTTTGTGAGCCCCTGATTAATTGTGCATACAGCCTTTGTGATCTCATCTATACTTATTTTATGGTGCATAACAACATTATGGAATATACGACGTATTGTTTAGTATTTGTAGGAAAAACCGAAGTTAAACATCCGAAGAAGTGATTATCTATCGATTACGCTTGGATATAAACTCATGGTTATTCTTTGTTATTCGTTTATTTAAATAATAAATATAAGGGCGAAATCATGACCGACGTCATCCGTGACTTCTTTAAAATGGAATCTGCTGGCGGCATCATACTAGTCATCGCTGCGGCGATCGCAATGTTTGTAGCAAACTCACCACTGAACGAAATGTACCAAGGCGTATTGCATAGTTACGTTCTTGGTATGTCTGTGTCTCACTGGATTAACGATGGCTTAATGGCTGTCTTCTTCCTTCTAATCGGCTTAGAAGTTAAGCGCGAACTTTTAGAAGGCGCATTAAAGTCTAAAGAGACAGCAATCTTCCCAGCTATTGCAGCTGTGGGTGGTATGCTAGCTCCTGCACTTATTTACGTGCTATTCAATTCAAGTAACCCTGAAGCGCTTCAGGGCTGGGCTATTCCAGCAGCAACAGATATCGCATTCGCATTGGGTATCATGGCTCTTCTTGGTAACCGAGTACCGGTCAGCTTGAAGGTATTCTTACTAGCATTAGCAATTATCGATGACTTAGGTGTTGTTGTTATCATTGCACTGTTCTACTCAGGCGATCTATCGACGCTTGCACTAACGGTTGGCTTCATCGCAACGGGTGTGCTGTTCATGCTAAACAACAAGCATGTGACTAAGCTGAGTATTTACCTCATTGTCGGTGCAATTCTGTGGTTCGCAGTATTGAAGTCTGGTGTTCATGCAACATTGGCTGGTGTAGTTATTGGTTTTGCTATCCCACTGAAAGGCAATAAAGGGGAGCGTTCTCCACTGAAACACCTAGAGCATGCTCTGCACCCATACGTCGCTTTTGCAATTTTGCCAATCTTCGCATTTGCAAACGCAGGTATCTCACTGGAAGGCATCTCAATTTCAAACCTTACAGGCATGTTACCGCTTGGTATCGCTATGGGTCTATTGGTTGGTAAGCCACTGGGTATCTTCCTATTCAGCTGGGGCGCTGTGAAAACGGGTGTAGCTAAACTTCCTGAAGGTGTGAATTTCATGAACATCTTCGCGGTATCTGTGTTGTGTGGTATTGGCTTTACGATGTCTATCTTTATTTCATCACTAGCATTTGGTCCAACTAACGCAGACTTTGATACGCTCGCTCGACTAGGCATCCTGATGGGATCAACGACTGCAGCTATCTTAGGTTACTTCCTGCTAAGTATTTCTCTACCGAAGACTAAGCAACAAGAAGTAAAGCTATAATTGGTAAGTAAAAGCATAGTTGGTAAGTAAAACTATATTCGGTAGTAGGTTCGCTTGATAGCGAGCCTACTCACTGAGTAACAAGCCAACTCTTGAGTAGCAAGAAGAGTCACAGAGTCATCCCTCGACTCATGTGACAACAAAGAACAAAAAAGCCGTGATGGGCAACCCTATCACGGCTTTCTTGATCTTACTGTTAAGCTGTCTTTGTAAGATAACCCGTCTTACATTTCAGTGACAATGTCACGCTATTTTTCTAGCGTGGTAAAAATGGTCCACTCTTCAACGATTTGTTCACTTAACCCAACCACGGTTGCCGTTACCTTACGGTTTAGTGCATGCGAAGTAGCATCATCACCCTCGTTTTCCAGGCGTTCTTCACCATAACCGACAATTCTTACTCGCTCTGGCTCTATACCATTCGACAGTAACTCGTCTTGAACATTGTTTGCTCGTCTTTTTGATAAATCTAAGTTGTATTCGTTGGAACCCACTTTACTCGCGTAACCTTGTATTTCAATCGACGCACTTTTGTAAGTCTCAAGGAATTCAGCCATTGTACTGATTTGATCAGAAAATATTGGGTTCACTTCAAATGAGTCATGAGCAAAGAGTATTTTTAACTGTCTGACTTCTTCTGCTCGAATCGTTTCACCACAGCCGTCATTGTCGACTTGTGACGCTTCAGGCGTTCCTGGGCAGGTATCGCGCGCGTTTACCACACCATCGTTGTCGTCGTCTTGCAGGTCTGCAATCTGTTCTGCTTCAGGTGTCTCGATGTAAGCCTCTTCCTGTTGGCTAGAACAGGCAAATAAAGTCATCGTTAATACGGGAAGTAATAAGTACGTTACTTTCATCATTAATACTCCATAGCCGTTGTCCACTCCTCTGGAATATCAACCAGTAGAGCATTCAATAAAGAACCTGTTGCGTTCATCACTCGGTATTTAGCGTACTGCTCAGAGTAATGGGCATCTAGATAATCTTTACGGGCTTCAAATAGTTCGTTCTCAGTGTTGAGCAAGTCAAGAAGAGTACGTTTGCCTATTCGGTATTGTTTTTCATATGCGATAACGGTTTCCGAAGCTGAATCAACATGATCAGATAGGAAGTTCTTTTGTTGCAGCGTGAGGTCTAAGGCGCTCCATGAAAGGCGAAGGCCTTCTTCCACTTGGCGATAAGCACGATCTCTCAGATCTTTTGCTTTGTTCAATTGGTAAGCAGCCGCTTCAGAGTTAGCACTGTCTGTTCCGCCGTTGTACAAGTTATATCGCATTCGCAGCATCGCGAGCGTTTCTTGACTTGAGCCTTCATCGCCACCTGCATCGTCACGCCATGACTGTGATGCCTCAATGGAGAAGGTAGGGTAGTTCACGCCTTTCGATTGTTTGTATTGGAAGTGCGCAGCGTCAACATCAGCTGCCGCGATTTTGATCACGGGGTGTTTGTCTAAGGCATCAACAATGGCGTCTGTTAACGACAAAGGAATTCTAGAAATATCAGCTCTTGGGTAAATTAAACCTAGGGGTTCTTGACCCACCACACGTCTAAATTGGGTATGTGTATCGATCAAATTATTCTGTGCAGCCAATAAGTTACCATGAGCCTTTGCAATCCTAGCTTCTACTTGCGACACATCCGCTGTTGAACCTATACCAGAATTAGCTCGTTTCTTAATATCTTTATAGATTTTTTTGTGTATTGAAAGGTTACTTTCTGACAGTGCCAACACCTCAGTGGCTTTCACCGCGTCTAGATAGATTTGTGTTACCTCCAGCGCTTTGTCTTCGGCATCTGCAATCAATTGTAAACGAACCGACTCGGCTTCTGCGGCGGTACGATCAATGTCGTACAGAGTCGCGGAACCATCCCACAGCAATTGCGTGAGGGAAATCGTCGCTTCCTTTCTTGTTAGATCGGTATCGGGGCCGTTATTTGGTGCAGGATTTATGCCTTCGTAACCAATACCAGCATCAAGGTCGATACTGGGCTTGTACGCTCCTCCTGAGGCATCATTACGTTTTTTTACGCTCGCATATTCGTTGAAGATGCTTTTTATCTCTGGATTCGTTGCCAAGGTAATAGCCACAGACTGTTCCAGAGTTTGCGCGGCGAGTGGTGCTGCAGCAACTAAGCAACACATGATGGATAATTTAAACAATTTCAAAGTAGCTCTCCTTCTACTTTCAATGTCTCATCCGTTTCCCAACCTAGGTTTCCCGTTAGATTGAGAGAAGGGTATTAAACGAAGCTTAGGACATTTGCAAAAAAATGCGAAGTTTGTTGGGTTTTTTTTGAATGTAAGTCGCTATTGCTATTGACTAATTTGAAAATCACCAAATTTACACCCTTCTAGTGAGTTGATTATCAATAGTGGCACTACTAAATTTAGTGTAGGAAATAGCCACAGCGCAGAGTGGGATTGAATCCGCGTTTGGCATGTTCTGGGCAGAAGTGGGAATATGGATATGGGAAACATCAACCTAAATATACTAGGTCTTGCTAGCGGGAGTGTTGTGCTCGACGCTCAAGGCCAAGTTAGACGTTTGTCTCCGGGCGAACAACCAGCGGCTAGCGACGTAATTATCAGTTTTGATACTAGTGAAGAAAATGTGCCAAGTGTTTCTGCACGTTTTGTAGATAACCAGGGCCAACAAAATGCACTAGATACCGATGATGAGATCGCTCAAGTTCAGCGTGCTATTGAAGAAGGATTTGATCCAACGGAACTAGGAGATGAGTTTGACACTGCAGCTGGTGAGGAAGGCTCGAGTTTGACCAACAGCGGTAGGATTGAACGTACTGGGGCTGAAACTCAAGCTGCCACGAATTTTGAAACTGACGGGTTTGAGTTTCAAGGATTGTCAGAAACTCAAAGTATTGCTCTTTTTGATATCATCGCTTTTGCGCTTATTTCAGGTGAAACTAACGTTATTGAGTTTGAGCAGGATGAACCAATTGAAACCGGTGGCGCCTTAACCAGCGACGACCCGGACGTTACCTTTATTGGCAAAGAGGTCGCTGGAGACAATGACCTCGGTACCTTTGTCGTCAATGAGGATGGTACTTGGACCTTCGTAGCCAACAGTCCTTATGATGAACTTGCTGACGGAGAGCAAATTCAAGATACAACCACAGTACAAACTTCTGATGGAGGTGAGCAAGTCATTACAGTCACTATTATTGGTACTGATGATGCAGCTGTAGCCACTGATGATTCAGGCAGTGTGACTGAGGACATTGATGTCGATGACATCACCAACCAATTAGTGACGTCTGGTCAGATCGTGATTACAGACGTAGATAGCGACACTCCTACCTTTTCAGCTGATGGTGAGTTTAACCTCGTAGGTTCAACAAACGACTCACAACTTGGCGTATTGAGCATCGAACCTGACGGCGCTTGGACTTACGTAGTCAATAATGATGACGTGCAATACCTAGACGACGATGAATTCGTGACTGAGGTTTATACCGTTACAGCCAGTGACGGTACCACGAGCGAAGTAACTATCACGATTAACGGTGCCGATGATCCATCTGATATAACCGTTGGCGAAGGTGATTCAGACACAGGTGAAGTTACTGAGGATGTGGATGTTGACCAAGAGAGCAACAACTTAACAACCTCCGGAACGCTCACCATCACCGATGTAGACGACAACGACGTTGCTGCTTTTGAACCAAATGGTACGTTTAATCCAGAAGGTTCGACCAATGATACAGCGTTGGGTATGTTGACCATTACCGACGATGGCGAATGGACTTATGTGGTAGATAACGACAATGTGCAATATCTTGATGACGATGAGTTTATCACCGAGATTTATACGGTTACTGCGATTGATGGAACCACCAGTGAAGTAACCATCACCATCAACGGTGCTGATGATCCATCCGAAATTACTGTCGGGGAAGGTGACTCAGACATGGGTGAGGTGACAGAAGATGTTGATGTCGATCCAGAAAGCAACGACTTGATGGCGACGGGAACACTGACGATTACCGATGTTGATGCTAACGATGTCGCGGCTTTTCAACCTAACGGAACGTTTAATCCAGAAGGTTCGACCAATGATACCGCGTTGGGTATGTTGACCATTACCGACGATGGCGAATGGACTTACGTCGTAGACAACGACAACGTGCAATATCTCGATGACGATGAGTTTGTCACTGAGGTTTACACTGTTACTGCGATTGACGGAACCACCAGTGAAGTAACCATCACCATCAACGGTGCTGATGATCCATCTGAGATTACCGTTGGTGAAGGTGACTCTGATATGGGGGAGGTGACGGAAGATGTTGATGTCGATCCAGAAAGCAACGACTTGATGGCGACGGGAACACTGACGATTACCGATGTTGATGCTAACGATGTCGCGGCTTTTCAACCTAACGGAACGTTTAATCCTGAAGGTTCAACCAATGACACCGCGTTGGGTATGTTGACCATTACCGACGATGGCGAATGGACTTACGTCGTAGACAACGACGATGTGCAATATCTTGATGACGAGGAATTCGTCACCGAGGTTTACACGGTTACTGCGATTGACGGAACCACCAGTGAAGTAACCATCACCATTAACGGTGCTGATGATCCATCCGAGATCACCGTTGGCGAAGGTGACTCTGACATGGGGGAGGTGACGGAAGATGTCGATGTCAATCCTGATACTAACGAACTCTCGGTGTCTGGTACTTTAACGATTACCGATGTCGATACCAGTGATATGCCGGCCTTTAAACCTAATGGTGTGTTTAGCCCTATTGGGTCTACTTATGCACTTGCTTTAGGGATGTTAACGATTACTCCCGAAGGGGCATGGAGTTATGTCGTTGATAACGATGCGGTTCAATATTTGAATGATGATGACACGGTTATTGAGCGATATGTCGTAACCGCCATCGATGGTGTCGAGCATGTTATCGAGATAACAATCAATGGTGTCAACGATGCGCCTGAAGCGACCAGCTTTACGGTCGTCAATGATGAAGACGCGATCATACCAATCCTCTTCGATTCTGAAGATGGCGGTATGCCTGATTACATCTCAGATATAGAAGATGACCATGACGATATTCCACTTAATATTCGGATAGAAAGCTTGCCAACCAACGGCAGCCTTTTGTATACCGATGAAAATGGCGTCACCAGAGAAATTGTGCAGTCTGATGTCGACAACGGTGTGTTGTTTGTTCCAAATAATATTAGCTTCGTTGCCGGGCCCGGAGAGATGTTTGAAATGGGCTTCAGTGGCGATCCAGACGATATGCCAGATCTCGTTGATGGTTTCTATAATTGGGGTGTCGCGGTATCACCAACCGAAAGGCTAATTACCTTAGCTAACGGCAACACAATTACATTATCTATTGAAGACAATAACGATAAACCGCTTGAGCAGTACCAAGGGGAACAACCTCACGTCGGCTTTGGTATTGGTGACTCTGACGGCCAAGGAATGAACATGCAAGAAACCTTGGTCTTAGATTTTACCAACAATCCACTTGAAGTCGTTCAATTTGGATTAGATGGGTTGGGCGGGTCGTTCAACACTAATAGTAATGTTTATGTTGAAGTACTTTATACTTTCGCTGACGGTACAACCCACACAGAGCAGTATCAAAAAGACGAAGGTGATACTGGTCATGAGCAGATTCTTTACGACTTCAGTTACTCATCACCAAGTAATCCAATTGTTGGAATGGAGCTGTCATCGACTGGGGGCAGTTGGGAGTTGCGTTATGTACAAGGTAATGAAGCTGTAACCGATGACCCTCAATTTGACTATGTCGCAGTAGATTCAAATGGCGCTGAAAGTACAGTCGAAACGGTGACGGTTGATATTGAAGAACCACAACAATATAACGTGATCAGTGCTGCGAGTAACGAGCCTTTATTTGCGGGCTCTGGGAATGATCTGCTTATTGGCGATAGCGATGACAATATTTTCACTTGGTTAGACTCTGCACTCGATAATGGTACAGACATCATTAAAGACTTTGAGCTTTATACCAATGGCTCTGGTGATTTGATCGACCTCAATGATCTGATTGAAGATCCACAAGACGAAACTCAAATGGCCGAGCTTCTTGATATGATCGAAGTATCGGTCGATGGCGAAGACATCGCTTTGTCTATTCCAATCAATGGTGGAGACGACGTCCAAACAATCGTGGTAGAAGGGATCACTACGGAAATGGGCGTTTCAGTTGACCTGGGTAATGATCTCGCAATATTGGGAGAGCTTATTAAAAACGATGCAGCCTAATGGGCATCGTGGAATGCTCCATAGCTTGACGTAATGAAAGCCCTCGGTTTCGGGGGCTTTTTGCGCTCAGGGGTAGCCGAAGAAAAGTTGCCTGAAATTAAAAGCTGCTTGAATCATAGGCAAAAAAAAGCCCAAACCAATGCGGTTTGGGCGGATACAAGTATAGGAGTTAATAAGGAAAATGCAGTAATTAAGAAAGCAGGGAGAGAAACAAGTTTGACGGCCTGTTAAACTTCTAAATACTCTGTTTTCTACTTAATTTATGACCCTCCATTTCTAATTCAGTTCCCAGAAAATTCAATAATTTTTCCTTTTTTATTAAACGTACATCGATTCAATCGGTTAGAGCTGATTCTTGCTAACTGGTACGACCAATTGGTGAAAATGTGATGTTGCTTGCTTGTTAAATAAATGTACTAAGCGTATATTTCAAACAGTTGTTTAATACGAGTGATTGAAATGGCACCAAGAAGTACAACCAAAGACAAAATCTTAGATGTGGCTGAAGGCTTATTTGCTGAGCACGGTTTTAATGACACCTCTTTACGCACCATTACGGGTAAAGCCAATGTCAATCTTGCTTCAGTGAACTACCACTTTGGCGATAAGAAGACTCTGGTTCGTGCGGTACTCAATCGATACTTAGAAGCATTTATGCCTGCATTGCAAGACGCTTTAGTGAACTTAAACTTGAACGAAACGTATTCTATGAGTGATGTGTTTGAGTCTCTAAGACAGCCGCTAAGAGCACTGAATGATGTAAGGCCAAACGGTACCAGCCGATTTATGTTACTCATCGGTCGAGGTTATACGGATGTGCAAGGTCACTTGCGTTGGTTCATTACAACTCGCTACAGCGAAGTACTGACTCTGTTTACGACGTCAGTAATGAAAGCGAATCCGAACCTCACTCAAGAGCAGTTATTTTGGCGTTTACACTTCACCCTAGGGACTTGTGTTTTCACCATGGCGTCTAGCCAAGCTCTAATTGAAATTGCAGAGAATGACTACGACACAAAGATAGATGCGAAGGCAGTGGTCGATATTCTCATTCCATTTTTGGCCGCTGGCATGTCAGCAAAAGAATAAAACAATAAAAAGCAAAATATTCACAAACAATATAGTGAACAAAAGGATCTGAACTATGAGCTCTCTAAGACAAAAATGGGTAAGTGACCCAGCTTTTAAACTCTTTAAAAAAGTACTACCACCACTATCTAGCACCGAGAAAGAAGCGATGGAAGCGGGTAGCGTGTGGTGGGACGGAGAGCTGTTTTCTGGTAAACCAGATTTCACTAAGCTTCACCAGTACCCAAAACCTCAGCTGACAGCAGAAGAGCAATCGTTCATGGATAATGAACTTGAAACTTTGCTCGCTATGCTTGATGACCACAAAATTGTGAAAGAAGACCGAGACCTTCCTGAGGAAGTTTGGAACTTTTTACGCAAAGAGCGTTTCTTCTCGCTAATTATCGCGAAAGGGTACGGCGGTCGTGAATTTTCAGCGCACGCAAACTCTACCATCGTAACTAAAATTGCGACGCGTAGTATTAGTACTGCGGTTTCGGTAATGGTTCCAAACTCTCTTGGCCCTGGTGAGCTACTGTCTCACTACGGTACTCAAGATCAAAAAGACTACTGGTTACCTCGTCTTGCTGACGGTACAGATATCCCTTGTTTCGCACTAACAGGCCCTGAAGCAGGTTCTGATGCGGGTGGTATCCCTGATGTCGGAACAGTTTGTATGGGCATGCACGAAGGCAAAGAGACGCTGGGTATCAAACTGAACTGGAACAAGCGTTACATTACGCTAGCACCAGTGGCGACGGTACTCGGTCTAGCTTTCAAATTGCACGATCCAGAAAAGCTACTGGGTGACAAAGAAGACATTGGCATCACGTGTGCGCTTATCCCGGCAGACCACGAAGGTGTTGTTATTGGTGAGCGTCATGATCCACTTGGTCTTGCGTTTATGAATGGTCCAATACGTGGTCACGATGTATTTATTCCTATGGAATGGCTAATCGGTGGTGCAGATTACGCAGGTAAAGGTTGGCGTATGCTGGTGGAATGTCTGTCTGCAGGTCGCGGTATCTCGTTACCGGCACTTGGCACGGCGATGGGCCACCTAACGGCGAAAACCACTGGTGCGTACGCTTACGTTCGTAAGCAATTCGGCATGTCGATCGGTAAATTTGAAGGTGTTGCTGAGAGTTTAGGCCGTATTGGCGGCTTAACGTATCTACTAGAAGCGACTCGTACACTGACAACTACTTCACTTGATATGAAAGAGAAGCCGGGTATCGTAACGGCTATTGCGAAGTATCACATGACAGAGATGGCACGTACTATTCTGAATGACTCAATGGATATCCATTCAGGTCGTGCAATTCAAGATGGCCCAATGAACTACTTGGCTGCGCCTTACCTAGGTATTCCAGTTGCTATCACAGTAGAAGGTGCGAACATCCTAACTCGTAACCTGATGATCTTCGGTCAAGGTGCGACACGTTGTCACCCATACGTATTGAGCGAAATGGAAGCGGCAGCGAACCCAGATGAGAAGCAAGGTGCAAAAGACTTTGATAGCTTGTTGTTCAAGCACATCTCACACGCAACTAAAAACACGTTCGGTGCTTTTGGTGCGGCACTAACTGGCTCTAAGTTCATTAAAGCCGACATGAGTGGTCCAACTAAGCCTTACTACCAAGATTTGACTCGTTTGAGCCGTGCGCTTGCAGTGAGTGCGGATTTCGCAATGCTGACGCTAGGTGGTGAACTGAAACGTAAAGAGCTTATCTCGGCACGTTTGGGTGATGGTCTAAGTTACCTATACATGGCGTCTGCTGCACTTAAGAAGTATGAAGACGAAGGTCGCCAACAAGCTGACCTAGACTACGTACACTACGCGGTTCAACACTGTTTCCATAATGCGGCTAAGTCGCTACAAGAAGCGTACAGAAACTTCCCGAACAAGATGGTGGGTAAAGTACTTAAAGGTCTAGTTTTCCCTGTAGGTAACCACTTCGAGAAACCGAGTGATAACCTAACAGTTCAACTAGCAGAAAGCTTGATGACTCCGGGAGCACACCGTGAACGTCTGACTCACCTTTGTTACATTGGCAAAGAGGAAGATGATAGTGTTGGCCTTATGGAGAATGCTTTCAATGCGATGTACAGCATCAAGCCTCTGGAGCGTAAGATCTTCAAAGCAGTGAAAGAGGGCAAAGTGGCTCGTAAAGGCTTGCTTGCGGATAAACTGGCTCAAGCACTTGCTGCTGATGTTCTGACACAAGAAGAAGTCGACCAAATTGTTGCTGCTGATAAACTACGCTACACAGCGATTCAAGTTGACCACTTCAGTCATGACTTTAGTGAAACTTTGACGCGAAAAGAGTTAAAACCTAAGCTAAATAGCGTTGCTTAGATAAAGAAATGATAAAAGGCACCTAATAAGGTGCCTTTTTTTGTTTTTGTCGTAGAAGTCGCAATAGATGCGTTAACAAATGGTGACTTAGTCAGCAAATATCCGCTGAGTGCTCCAACCACTTGCATTTTCACCACATTTTTACAGAAATTAGATGCCATTTGCGTACGAAACTTTTATCCTTACCCTGATTTTTTAAGGAAGTTGAATATGATCATCAAACCTCGAATTCGCGGATTCATCTGTACTACAACACATCCAGTCGGTTGTGAAGCTAATGTAAAAGAACAAATTGCTTACACAAAAGCTCAAGGCCCAATCGCAAACGCACCTAAACGTGTACTCGTTGTTGGCTCTTCAAGTGGCTACGGCTTGTCTTCACGTATTGCGGCTGCATTTGGTGGCGGTGCTTCAACTATCGGTGTTTTCTTCGAGAAAGCCGGTACTGAGAAAAAGCCGGGCACAGCTGGCTTTTACAACTCAGCAGCGTTCGACAAGTTAGCTAAAGAAGAAGGCCTGTATTCAAAAAGCCTTAACGGCGATGCTTTCTCTAACGAAGCAAAACAGAAAACAATTGACCTGATCAAAGAAGATCTAGGCCAAATCGATATGGTTGTGTACTCACTGGCGTCTCCAGTGCGTAAAATGCCTGAGACTGGCGAAGTAATTCGTTCAGCTCTTAAGCCTATCGGCGAAACGTACACATCTACAGCGGTAGATACAAACAAAGATGCGATCATCGAAGCAAGCGTTGAGCCTGCTACTGAAGAAGAGATCAAAGACACTGTTACTGTAATGGGCGGTGAAGATTGGGAACTTTGGATCAACGCACTTTCTGAAGCGGGTGTTTTAGCTGACGGTTGTAAGACTGTTGCTTACAGCTACATCGGTACTGAGTTAACGTGGCCAATCTACTGGGATGGCGCGCTAGGTAAAGCTAAGATGGATCTAGATCGTGCAGCGTCAGCGCTAAACGAAAAACTAGGCCAAACTGGCGGTACTGCAAACGTTGCTGTTCTTAAGTCTGTTGTGACTCAAGCAAGCTCTGCGATTCCTGTTATGCCTCTGTACATCGCTATGGTGTTCAAGAAGATGCGTGAAGAAGGTATTCACGAAGGTTGTATGGAACAGATCTTCCGTATGTTCAGCCAACGTCTATACAAAGAAGATGGCAGCGCAGCAGAAGTTGACGAAGTGAACCGTCTACGTCTAGACGACCTAGAACTTCGTGACGACATTCAAGAGCATTGTCGTAACCTATGGCCTCAAATCACAACTGAAAACCTGAAAGAACTGACTGACTACGTTGAGTACAAAGAAGAGTTCTTGAAGCTGTTCGGTTTTGGTGTTGAAGGCGTTGATTACGAAGCTGACGTTGATACTGCTGTTGAATTTGATGTAGCTGACATCTAATTCAAACAATCGAATCAAAACGAAATAGGCGCTCATTGAGCGCCTATTTTTTTGTCTGTCGTTTGAGGAAAGAGATTAAAAGCAGACATAGAAAATAAATACAGATACGGGATTTGAGTGGCGAGATGCGAAAAGATTTAAGAGCAGATACGGGATGCTAGTAGCGGGATGCGAAGAGAAGTTAAGAGCAGATACGGGATACGAGTCACGAGATGCGAAAAGATTTAAGAGCGGATGCGGGATTCAAGTTTCGGGATGCGAAGAGATTTAAAGAGCGGATACGAATAGCAGGATGCAAAAGCTCTAAGAGCAGACTTGGGATGCGTTAAAAGCTGAGAAGAAGTAATAAAAAATGCACTAACCCAAGATGAATTAGTGCATTTGAAATATCTAAGCTTGGCTGCTTTTAAAGTAGCAGACGCTAGCTAATAATGATGATGAAATTACCTGCTAAGGTCATCAATATATTGGCAATCGCGTACGTACCCGCGTAACCCAGAGCAGGGATAGTTGAGCGAGCGTGGTCATTTACGATGTCCATCGCCGGAGCACAGGTTCGCGCGCCAATGATGGCACCAAATAGTAGAGCTCGGTTCATCTTCAATACGTAAGCACCAACCAAGTAAGCGAAGAATACCGGCAGAACACTAACTACTAGAGCAATACCGATGACCTGAGGGCCTACTTGCGTTAAGTGTTCAAACATCTTACCACCGGCGCTCAAGCCGATACCGACCATGAAGAACATCAAACCCAGGTCTTTGACCATGTTCAATGCCCCCTGAGGCACATAACCGAAAGTAGGGTGGTTTGCTCTTAAGAAGCCAAGCATGATGCCGGATAAAAGCAGGCCAACCGCATTACCTAATCCAAACGACACCTGACCGAATGTCATGGTGATCAAACCAAACAAAATACCCAGAATGAAAAAGCTACAGAAGGCCATCAAATCCGCCATTTGGCTGTGGATTGAGATGAAACCAATTTTCTCAGCTAGACCGTGGACGCGACTCTTTTCGCCACTCACCTGCAGGACATCGCCTTTAGAAAGCACGATATTTAAGTCCATCGGCATTTCAATTTGAGCACGTACTACGCGGTTAAGGAAACAGCCGTATTCAGATAGGTTCAAGTCGGATAGGCGCTTACCTGCGATGTTGTCACTCTTAACGACAATCTCCTCTTCCACGATACGAAGATCGAGAAGGTTACGGTCGAAAACCTCTTTACCATTACGGAAGCTTGGGTCGAGACGCGCGTGGCTATCAGGGAAACCTACCAATGCGATTTCATCACCTTCTTGCAGGATCGCATCACCATCTGGGTGGGCAAGAATACCGTTACGACGAATACGCTCGATGTAACAGCCCGTTTGGCGATAGATACCCAGTTCACGAAGGTTCTTACCGTCTGTCCAAGATATAAGCTCTTGTCCTACGCGGTAAGCTCGTATGATTGGAAGGTAAACCTTACGTTGCCCTGAAGCACCTAAGCCACGCTCTTGGGCGATTTGCTCAGCTGAATCGTGTAGGTTAACTTTCTGAAGCTTTGGAATAAGGCGAGCAAACATAATCATGCTGATTAAGCCAACTAAGTAAGCCATCGCATAACCAACGGAGAGGTTTTCGATGATCAGGCCTATATCCATGTTTCTTGGTAATTCTGCAAGCCCAGAATTCAGAGCATCTTGAGCACCTACTAATATAGGCGTTGCTGTTAAGGCCCCCGCCATCATGCCTGCGGATAAACCAAAGCCTAGCCCGAGGTAGTGGCTACTGAAATACGTTAAAGCAATTGCGGTAGAGAGAACCACAAGGCTCAGAATGAGATAATGCTTACCGTCTCTGAAGAAGATACCGAAGAAGTTTGGTCCTGCTTCAATACCAACACAGTAGATGAAAAGCATGAAGCCAATCGTGAGCGCATCAGCGTTAAACGAAAAACCAAGATGTCCCATGATAAGGGAAGTAATCAGAACACCGATTGAATTGCCAAGTTGGAGGCTACCGAAACGAATTTTACCAATGGCTAATCCAATCGATAAAACAACAAAGATGAGGAGAATGGGGTTTTGTTCTAACAGAAAAACAACGTCGATATTCACAGTGGTCGCTCAATAATTGGCGTGAAACACAGGGTAAGTTTGAGAGGTGGATTGTATCTAAATATAAATAAAATATAAGCGATATTTTGCTATTTTACTTGATTTTGACTTTATTATTATTCCGTACGAAAACTCGTCATAAAAAAAGCCCGCTACAGTGAGCGGGCTTGATATAAATCGTACAGTCTAACGCTTGAATTGGTTAGCTGTTTTAGGCTTTAGCATTGGATCTCGTAAGAGAAATCTTAGCTTAGTCGAAAAGACCTAGGTTTTCTTTTGCGTATGCTTCAAATTCTGTGCAGCCGCCGATGTGGTCTTGGTCGATGAAGATTTGTGGCACTGTGTCTACAGGCTTACCAACAGTCTTCTCAAGGTCAGCTTTGCTGATGCCTTCAGCGTGGATGTCAACGTAACGGTAGTTGAAGTCATCGCGTTTAGCTTTAAGAGTTTCAGCATGCTCTTTTGCACGAACACAGAATGGGCAAGCAGGGCGACCAAAAATAACTACAAACATTTAATTTCTCCTAAATACGGGATGAGGCTCGTTAACTCAATTATGTTAACTATTCTTTAATGAATGCCACTCAAAATTTCTTAAAACCAACTATGCCTCAATGCCATGGGGAAATAAAGATGGAATTGCCTCTTAATACGATAGGTTTTGCCTATCAGCGCAAATATTAATCATAAAAAGGTAGGGTCGCGTTCACTGGCCTCTACCATTGTTAAGTACCCTTAATATTAGAGTGTGAATTACCCCTAAGATTGCGACTTTAATCCATCTTTAATGTGACAAGTTGCACCTCGTCAAAAAAATCAAACACAGAACGAGGCATCTTATTATTGGGTATGGAA
Source organism: Vibrio sp. SG41-7 (assembly GCF_014164465.1). Lineage (NCBI taxonomy): Bacteria > Pseudomonadati > Pseudomonadota > Gammaproteobacteria > Vibrionales > Vibrionaceae > Vibrio > Vibrio sp. SG41-7. The sequence goes on from NZ_JACJFF010000051.1 coordinate 16,864, forward strand.
CCATATTCGGTAAGCTGCCAGATGTAACCCCATTTTAGTGTGCTTGTATTTAAGATGCAGGCATTGTGTTGTAAGTACAAAGGTTACATTTCGAAGGTTGTATTCCGAAGATTAAATGCCAAAAAGCAAGAATTTCAAAAAAACCAAGAGTTCGTAGTTTTGTTTAGTCATAGGCGCAGGAGGCTCCATGTTTCAATTTATGACATCTACAAAGATCATCTTTGGTGATGGGGCACTTCCCGCTTCATTGTCTCTCTTTAATCAATACGGCTACAGCGTGTTATTGGTTACTGGTAATACATTAGAACGCACCTCACTTGTTACTGATTATCTAGATGCGCAGAGTATGCGTTACCAGCAGATTGCCGTTTCGGGTGAACCCAATATCAAAATGGTTGAAGAGGCTGCCACGTCTGCTCGGCGATTTAAACCTGATATGGTGGTGGCAATGGGTGGCGGCAGTGCCATTGATATGGGAAAAGCGTTAGCTGCGGTTTTACCCAATCAAGGTAATTTATACGACTATGTTGAAGTGGTTGGGCGTAATGTTCCTCTTAAAACTAAACCGCTTCCGTTTATCGCTATTCCAACCACAGCGAGTACCGGCGCTGAGGTCACTAAAAATGCGGTACTTAAATCAGGCCAAGACCAAGTCAAGATAAGCCTTAGAAGCCCAGAGATGCTAGCTGACGTCGCGATTGTTGACCCTGCATTAACCCATGGCACTAATCCGTATTTATCTGGCCGCGGTGCTATGGACGCATTTACCCATTTAATGGAAGCCTATGTGTGTGGTGAACCGAATCCGTTAACCGATATGATCTGTGAAGAAGGGTTGCGTAAGCTGAGTTGTTCTGTCATTCAGGCGTGTATCTATGATGAACCTCAAGCGCGTTCTGATCTTGCCTTCGCTTCTATGCTCGGAGGAATGGCGATAACCAATGCTAAGCTCGGTGCTGCGCACGGGCTAGCTTCTGCGTTAGGAGGTAAGATTTCTGCGCCGCACAGTGTGATTACAGCGCGCTTGGCACCATTTGTGATGTTAGAAAACATAGCAGTAGCGAAAGAGCAGCAAAGAAACGACATATTAGCGCGTTATCAGCGAATCGCTCAGATAGTGACGGGTAACGTAGAAGCAAAAGAAGAAGAGGCGATTACTTGGTTATCTGAAGTGTTGGATACACTCAAGCTACCAAGCTTACTTGAATTTGGTGTCTGCGAAGCTCAGTTTGATGAGGTGTCTGCCGATGCGCTCAAATCAGTGGCGATTAAAGGAACCCCTTTACCGTTGAATCAAGAGAGGCTTGTACATATTCTGAAGCAGGTTTGCGAGGAGTGCAGTTGTGGAGAGGGGGATCATGATACAGCCTCAATGAATCAGGCTAATCAACTTGCCCCAGAACAGGCTGCCGAGTCGAGTTTTACCATTATTAACTCTTATGCGTCTGAGAATAATGTTGTAGAGAAAGGCAATAGCTGGACGATCTAACGTTCTTCGAACAGTCCACTGCATAAACCATTGTAAACAGATAAATAAAAACGGAGCACTAGGCTCCGTTTTTTAATTCAACTTGTTCTCTGGTCATCTGTTTTCAGGTCATGCCTTAACAGATTAGAATTGAGAATACTTCTCGTAACGTGAATCACGAAGTGACTCTTTCACGCGCTTTAGGTTCTCTCTGAAACCAGAACCACGACGAAGTGTAAAGCCTGTTGCTAGCACATCGATAACCGTCATCTGAACAACGCGACTTGCCATTGGCATGTAAACGTCAGTGTCTTCCGGTACATCCAATGAGATAGACAGCGAGCTCGCTTTATCTAATGGAGAGTCTTTCGCTGTGATAGCGATAACGGTTGCGCCGTTCTCGCGAGCTAAGTTCGCAATCTCAACTTGGCTTTTTGTGCGGCCAGTGTGAGAGATAAGAACAATAACGTCGTTGTCACTGCAGTTAATGCAGCTCATGCGTTGCATCACGATGTCTTCGAAACAAGTGATTGGGATATTGAAACGAATGAACTTGTTTTGAGCATCTTTGGCTACAGCAGAAGAGGCACCCAGTCCGAAGAATGAAATGCGTTTTGCTTGAGTCAGCAGGTCAACCGCACGGTTAACTTGCATCGCGTCTAGACTGTTTTTAGCAACGTCTAGACAAGCCATAGTTGATTCGAAAATCTTATGCGTGTAAGCATCTGGGCCATCATCTTCTTCAACATTACGGTTCACGTAAGGTGTACCGTTCGCCAAGCTTTGAGCTAGGTGAAGTTTGAAGTCAGGAAAGCCCTTTGTGTCTAAACGACGACAGAAGCGGTTAACTGTAGGCTCACTCACGTCAGCCATTTTAGCTAAGGTAGCAATGCTAGAATGAATTGCAGTTTGAGGGGAAGCCATGATTACTTCGGCTACCTTACGCTCAGACTTGCTGAAATTTTCCAGGTTTTTTTGTATTTTTTCTAATGTATTCATAGTGTTCACAAGGGTATAGAGAACAACTTGCTAGTTAATATCTTTTACCAGGGGGTATGGCTGAAGCAAATATCAGTAAGCACAAAGCCAAAACTATATTCGGTATTGTAAATACTGATGCATCAAATAGATATCAAGCTAACTAGCACCATAGAGTCAGTATAAACCCAACATACTATTTACTAATACAAAAACACGGCATGAATGCTTAAGAATATGACAAACCTCAACAAAATTTTAGAAAACTACAGAATTGGAAGAGAGTTTGAGCAAAAAGAATGCAAATTGAGTATGAACTGACAGCTTAGTTACATCAAAAAGAAAGAAATTTTCAATTTGATGCAACTAAAATTGAATGACTATGCGTTGATTTGCGTAACCAGTTTAGTGATTTTACTCATCAAGTTAGGTGCTAGTTTAGAGATTTCACGCTGTTCTTCAAGCACTGAAGAAAGAATATCATTACCTGTCAGTGGATTTGCTAACACTACGCGGAAAACGATGATTGGTTGATGTGCCCATGCTTCGGGATTTAAGCGCGTTCGCGATACGAAAGACTTGCCTGTTTCACGTTGCTTCTTTTGAATAAACTTGGTCAGTTCATTCAGTAGCTCATTCAGTTCAACGCGTTTTATTGCGTCAGCTTTAAGCAGCGCCGCTTTAACTGGCTCAGGCACATAGCGGTAAGTCAGTAGGCACAGCTCAGGCTCTGAAACCAGTTCGAAATCGCTTTGATCTTTAATCAGGTCGGCAAAGTAGCGCGCTTTGTTGATGCTTTGGTCGATTAGCAGTTCATAGCCAGGTCGGCTGATGATGTGCATCGACGCATAAACAAGCATTGCCATACCGGAACGAGAGCCTTCTAACGTATGACTACCAAGATCTTTCGAACCCTTACGCAATATGTATTGAGCATGATGTTCGATCGCTGTCATCGCATCTGGTTTCTTAAACAGCACCATACCCGCACCCATAGGGATATAAAGCTGTTTATGTGCGTCAATCGTGACTGAATCTGCTAGCTCGATGCCATCAAGCAGGTGACGATGATTGTTCGACATCAGAGTCGCACCGCCCCAAGCTGCATCTACGTGGAAGTGACAATCTGTTTCGGCACATACCTCAGCAATGTCTCTTAGCGGGTCGATATTACCAGTTTCGGTTGTACCAGCCACACCAATGACGGCGAAAGGTTTGATCTTGTTCTGCTTAAGTTGCTCGATCTTGAGTCTTAGATCGTCAGTGCAAATGCGGTTGTCGTTATCCGTCTTAACAGACACTAGACCTTCTTGACCAATACCAAGGACATCTGCGGCTTTTTTCAGAGAGTAGTGACCACGTTCAGAAACTAAGATGGCTAGGCCTTCGTAGTCGTAGTGCTTCATGGCTTTAAATAAGCCTTCTTTTTCTACACCTTTGAACGAGCCTTGTGCCTTCAGCGCATTGTTGCGCGCAACCCAAAGCGCAGTAATGTTCGCGATGGTACCACCAGAACAAAACGCACCCAAAGAGTGGTTCGCACTGTGCATCCAGCGTGAATAAAACTGATCGTCATCTTGGTAGATCAAGCGATGTAGCATACCCAAAACTTGACGCTCTAGGGGCGTGAAAGCTTTGGAGGTCTCAATTTTTACTAGATTCTGATTCAACGCAATCATGATTTTTGAAAGCGGCATCAGAAAGTACGGCAGAGCAGACGTCATGTGGCCAATAAAACTTGGCGAAGACGTATGAACCGAGTGAGACACGAGAGAATCGAGGAGATGCTCAGTATGTTTAGAAACAAACTCAGGCTGCTCAGGGATATGAGCATTTGAAAAATCTTTCTCAATTTCACGCAGCGGCTTTTCTTCAGCCACAATGTGTTCACGTAAGAATTGATTCAGGTTTCGTGAAAGTTTGTCTTCAATTTGAGTGAGTGTTGAATCTGGGCCTTCAGGTACCGTGAAGATACGTAAAAGACTGTCGAAGCTAACATCTGCTGTTTTTTGTTCCGTAACCATAGCAAGCGATTTATTTTTTTTTATATTGACGCGAGCGGGACAATCTAAACGAAAACGGGAACAATGTCCCGTCTTAATTATGAAATCCGACTTCTCAAAAAAGCATATTAAATGAGGGGTTATTTACACTTAATCGCTTCAAGTTTAGTAATTGACTGGTTGTAGCGTTGCAGTGCCGTATCGATTTGCTTAGGGTGGCTAAGCAATTCTGCAAACGCTGAACGTAGCTCGTAGTTTTGAGCATGAGGCGTTGATTGGCGGTCGTCGAACGTTGTTTTCGCGATTTTACCTAGCTCATCATCACGTGTTGATAGAGTTTTAATGTCGTGTTGCTCTAGTTGTAGCCAACCTTCGACAGGTTGTTCTGTAGCCACTTTGCTAGAGTCATTCACAAGGTAGTAGTTTACTGCAGCACGATTAAGCTCAAAGTGGTGCTTACGACCTTCTAGGAACCACTCACTGACTTCTGTTAGCTCTGGGTATTGCTCAGAGGTCAATGCAGCAAGGTCGGCATACCAATTCAAAGAGGCGTCGATGTACGCATCATATTTTTTTGCTTGGCACTGGTTTGTTTCAGACATTGAATCTGCTGCAAAAGAGAAAGTAGAAGTTGAAGCTAGCAGTAATGCGACGCAAAGGCGTTTCATAGTGGTTCCTTTTGTAAGTTTATTCTTTTTATAACTTTGTCGTTACAGGTTACCGTGATCGTTATTTGTTGAGCAATGACACTTAGTGTCTTTTTATTTCGGTAACTGTATCGGTGTCTTGGGCATAGGTATTCGAGTTGCATTCTAATCTAAAACAAACGCTATTCCTGCGATCTAGTTAGCAAGAGATACAAAGAACAACATCAAAATCGGGACAAGCAAGCTTAGGATAAAGCCACTGACGATAGCGATAGGCACACATCGAACACCGCCTGTTGTTTGAATGACAGGTAGAGTGAAGTCCATCGCCGTAGCACCTGCATAGCCTATAGAGGTACACGGATAGCTGCGAATCAGCACTGGAATCAGTACTAAGGCAACTAACTCTCTTAACAGCTCAAGCATGAAAGAAGCGCCGCCATAAACAGGACCAAAGGCGTCACCCATCAAGATACCAGCCAGAGAATACCAACCAAATCCAGAAGACATAGCCAAGGCTTTGAACAGAGGGATATCCAGAATGTAAGCCGCGATAACGCCACCTAGCATTGAGGTGACGATAATCGTGATTGCGATGACCATGCCGTGTTTGTTCAGCAAGATTTGTCGAAGTGTTAAACCGCTATTACGCAGTTGAATGCCAATAAAGAAGAGAAGTACAAACAAAATCCACTCACTGGCGGTATCAACCCAATCAAGACTGATAGGCAATACTAAACCAGCGATAAGGCCTGAACCCACAACTAGGATCAGTTTGGCAGACTCCATCGCCATCGAAGAGAGGGGAAGTTTCTTTTTGCTGCTGTCGGTTTTGAGTGGCAGTAACTTATCAATAGCGGGCAGTGCCATTAGGTTACAAACACTTAAGCAGACAAAGAAAGTGACGGTGTAAAGAAGGATTGTCTGCAGATTACTGCCTAGGTTATCGAGGGCGGCTAAGCTTAGCCCCATTAATGCGAGAATCACGTAGATCAACCGCGATGTCGAGCGGTTGATAAATTCTAGCGTCTGATCGTTCGAAATAGAAAAAAGATACCCCACGACGAGTGGTGCAAATATAAAGATCATCCCTGTAAACATGCTTTCCCCATTGCATTTACTTCATATTACATTTACTTGTCACTTAACAGTGACTTAGAAGCCACTAGTATTGATCACGTCGCTTAGCTTTGCATTAAAATCATGTTTGCTCAAGTTGCTTAATTTATAAAGCACCTCTGCACCTGTCACGTTAAGTTCAACTTCGTGATCATCGATGTTCTCATCCTTGTTTCTGAACATCAGCAGGTGATTAGCGATTCGTGCAATATCCAAGTAAGACACTTCGCGTTCTTCGTGGCTATTAATGGTATTACTGCACACATCAATAAAGTCGCTGTCGAAGCCCCAACGATTAAGCACCAGTTTACTGGTTGCAGAACATTGGCCTTGGAATATTTGTAGGGCGATATCGTGGTCTAGGTAATTGCCATTTTCGAGGTAGAGGTGGTATTCGCTAACTAAACAGAACAAACCAATGTCAGCCAGTAACCCAACAAGCAGTGACTTCTCATGTTCAAGGTAGCGGTATTCGATAGGGGATAGTTCTTTGAAGCCGTTGGTCACCAGTACCATAGTGGCGCCGAGTTCTTTGGAGACAGAAGCGCTCTGAACCAGTAACTCATTACACTCTTTACTCAGGTTGACTGAATGCTTGAGTTGTTCAATAGCCTGAGCCGTAACGATGTCACGCACTCTTAATATGCCAAGGCGCGACACAGCCGTCATCATATCGACACAAGTAATGTTGCGTCTGTTGAATACGACAGAGTTAGCCACTCGAATGACGACAGCAGTGAGGCCTGGGTCTTCAAGTAAGCATTCGGCAACTTCGGCAATCCCGGTTGATTCGAGAGTACAAAGCTTTTGAATTTTCAGTACAACGTTAGGGATAGGAGGAAGTGTTATTTTTCCCGCTGAAATAGAATGGCCAACAAGTTGGGCAAACTCTGATTCTAGACCCTTTAAGAGAAGAGCCTTATTTTGTGGTAGCCAGAAAAACGATAAATGATTCATAAAAAAAGTAACAACATGTATGTTCTGCCATTTTACAAGCCGCGATGCTGTGAAGCAATACTCATCCGACGACATAACCTTGAATAATTTGAACGGGTGTATCACTGGGTGTCGAAATTTAAGCATTGTTTGATAGTTTACTGTGATATCAATCATGAAAAATCATAATACTCAATTGATTGATGTGAACTAAGCCCAGACTTATTTTTCTTTTCGAAGTATCATTTATTTAAAGGTGGAAAACGAAATCATAATATTCACCTAAAGAATAAAAAATAGATTAAAAATTTTTCGCATAAAAAGCTGCTTGTCTGGTAATGAACCTAATCGGGGTAATTTGATTAAGGATCAACGGATATGACCGAGACAGCATTTATTAATTACGTGAATCAATTTGGTGAGCATCAAAAACGTTCTATGTTTGGAGGTATTGGCCTCTTTCAAAATGACGCTATGTTCGCTTTATTGAGTGAAGGTTGTTTATTCATCAGAGGTGGAAAGTCATTAGATAAAAAACTGACGGATCTTGACTGTGAAAAGTATCGTCATGTAAAAAAACAGACAACAGCTACCGTAAATTATTACGATATTACTGACCTGTTTACATGCGAACATCCTGAATTGGATAGTATTATTCGTACTTCAATCGATAATTCAATTCAGCAACGTAGCTTTAAGAAATCATCCGCTAGCCGTAGATTGAGAGATCTACCAAACATGCAACTTACGTTAGAGCGCATGGTTAAAAAGGCGGGTGTGGACGATGTTTCAATGTTTATGCAGTTGGGCGCGCCTGAAGTGTTTAATAAGGTTCGCAAAGCGTACGGAAACGATGTTGACCTAAAACTACTTTGGAAATTTGCGGGTGCAATTGATGGTATTCACTGGAAACTATTACAAGAGCCACGCAAGCAGCAATTATTAAAGGGCTGCTACTAAAGAAGTTTGCCTTATATGCTTAAGATTATTACTAATAAATAAAAACCGAGGAATGTCCTCGGTTTTTTTGTTTCTGTCTTAGCCGGATTTCTTAAAAGACTAAGTATCAAAAGGCTAAGTGCTCATGGAGAGCTTATTTGTTAGGGCTTGAGCGTTAAGTATTAGTACTTGAAACGAGCCGTGAACATTAGCTGGTCACCGTAGAAGTCGTTAATACGAGCTTCAGCACCTAAAGAGAAAAGCTCTGTAGAATGGAAACGCGCGTAAACAGAACCCGTCCAATCATCGTTATCATCGATAGAAACGTAACCACCTTTACCACCAACTTCTAGTTGTGGACCAAGCCATTGGCGAACACCAACGTTGATTTCCATACCGATATCAGTAGAGCTTGAGTTTTCAGGCTGAACGATACGAGCTAGCATTTCACCTGTTAGGTCTGCCCAGTTGTTTAATGGAGCGTGGAAACCAAGACCTACAGCTGAGTCGTAATCGCCTTCAAATTCTGAATCGATACGTGCTATAGCGTGAGCATTCGGGTGAATTGACTTACTGAACGCGCCACCAAATGTTACTGGGCTAGCACCGATACGTGCTTCAAAGTAATCGTAGTTAAAGTTGCTCATTACTTGTGGTTGTTCATCAACAGCTAGTGCTTGGCTAGAAGCCAATAGCATAGCGGTAGTAAGTAGAATTTTGCGCATAACGACCGTAAACCTTTATTTAGTGTTAATTCCTTTGGCTTGAGAAAAATCAGGCAAACCATAAACATTGAGACAGTTTAATCTAACTCGTGGAAAAGTAATCCATAAAAATGCCAATCCTTTGCCATTTAGCTAAAAAATATACAATTTAGGCGCTGCTCTGCAACTGAGATCTCATGTTTATGGGACTACTCACCAAAATTTAAGGTCGATTCACCAAAACTTAAGGTCGATTCACAATGCATTAGCTTATTCACCAAAGCTTGTTCGCTTGTTTGCCATTGACGTGAGGATGCGCTCGGTATCTAAAGTGGAAGTCCAGTTTAGCAATTGCTTGTCGTTTGCAATGACATAGTCGGTCAGTTGTTGAGTAATTGTGTCTCTGAGCTGATCACCTTGCCAAGGCTTAGAAATATAGAAATCAAGCGCTGCGTTATTAATCGCGGTAACCGTATCTTCCAGGCCAGCTTGCCCTGTGAGCAGTAGTTTGCGTGTCGGCTTAGTGTAATCGTTCTGATTGAGTTCTATGAGAAAGTCGATACCGGTTTTGTCAGGCATGATGTGGTCGCACAAGATTAACGCGAGCTTTATACCATCTTGTCCCATTTCTTTAATTACTTGCTTGGCTTCATCGACAGACTCAGCACCTTCAACCAGAAAGTTCTCTTCAAATATCGCCAAGTCCTGAAGGACACTGTTGAGAACTTCAGGCTCATCATCGACACATAAAATTAGGTACTTATTCATGAGGTGCTCCTTCTTGTTTGAATGGAAGCCACACTTGCATCTGTGTATGGCTGCCTACCTCAGACTCCACCAAAATAAACCCTTGATGAGCCGAAACGATTTGTTGAGAAATAGATAAACCAATTCCTAAACCAAAGTTGCCTTCTTTTTTGGTCGTGAAATTTGGGTTGAAAATGGTGCTGATGTCTTTTTTCGCAATGCCATGGCCGGTGTCGGAGATTTCCACTACAAGAAACGTGTCGTCACCTTGCGTCTGTTGAGAGGTAGTGATTGACACTTTTCCTCGTTCAGAAAGGGCATCGAGTGCGTTAGAGATCAGGTTCGTCCACACTTGTTGTAGCGAGAGCGACTGGCACAATAAATGCGGTAATTCGGTGTCGTAATGTTTTTCGAGTTGGTGATGTTTGAGTCTGTTTTCAAAGATCACTAAGGTATCTTCAAGCCCTTCGTGAATGTCTGCGTAGTGGCGAACCTCTTCATCTTCTCGGGCATAGCTTTTTAGGCTTTTAACCATATCGGCAATACGCCTGCTGCATACTTGAATTGAGCGGATAGAGTTTCCAACATAGTGGTAATGCTCTAAGTCATTGAGCAGCTCTTTGCCTGCGACAGGTGAGTCTTTCAAGGTGTCTAGAACCGCCGAGTCTTGGCTTAGGTTTAGTCTCACGGCTTTTTTGGCTAGCGCACGATCATCGATAGTAGAGGTGAGGTGCTTTACGAGTTGTCTTTCTTGAGCCGTTGATAGTGGCTTGGCTAACTTTGAATGCGCCAGCACGTCAGTCCCTTTATTCGATTCTGGGAGTGACGAGTTTTCGAGTATCTGGTCGAGATGTTCAGACAAGGTTTCAATACTTCGTAAGATCGCGGCAATAGGGTTGTTCAACTCATGAGCAACGCCCGCGACAAGTTGCCCGAGCATCGCCATCTTCTCTTTCTCGATCAATTGTTGATGTGCAGACTCTAGTGACTCCAACGTTTGTTGCAGCTTGATTTTATTAGTGATACTTCTTTGCAAGCGGCGGTTAAAGTGACGGAGCAATAGATTGGTGAATAACGGCAGCAGGGTATTGTTTGAGTGCATTACCTGAGCAAAGCTATCTTTATCCAGTTTGATGACTCGTGTCTGGGTTAGGGTTATCGCGGTTGAGAACGAAGGTTCACCCGTCACAAACGACATCCCGCCGACAATATTGCCCTTAGAGTGTCGTACCACTTCCCGCTGTTGCCCCAACTCATCTTTTTTATAGAGAGCGGCTTCACCCTCAATGATCAGCCATAAAAAGCGATTGTCTTCACCTTCTACAGTTAGGAGATGTTCGGGTGAGTAGTCTCGAATGGCCTTGGTTTTGTCATCTTTTGAAAACACATCTTGTAATGCACTGACGACACGCTCTGCAAGGGCATTGTCAGAAAGCTGGTGGTAGTCGTGAATGAAACCCGATTGAAAAGAATGAATCTTTTGCTCGATGTGTGCTCTGAATAAGCGCTGTTGATCCAACGCATCACTGTAAGATAACAGGTTTTCTGAGTCGTATTGGATAACAAAAGAGGTCAGCTCTTTTTGCGCCGATTTGAATAGAACTTGATCTTGAACGGGTTTGGTTAGGCAGTGATTGAGCCGGCCTTCATTCACCGCGGTCAGAATGGATTGAATGTCTGACGAAGCGCTGACTAATATCGTTCTTGCGGTATTACTATGGGGCAGCTGTTCCAGTTCAATAAGAAATTGCACACCATTAAATCCAGAATGATGATGAGTGATCACTAAAGCAACGGTTTGGTGGTGATCATGGATATCTTCTAATGCGTGATGCGCGTCTTCTATGTTCTCGGCAGTATAAATATCGAATACAGAAGCTAACGGAGCCAGCTCCGAACGTATTCTTTCAATGCTAACCGGATTATTGTCCAAACAGATAACAGCGTATTGATTCACAGCTCAACCTTAATAGTAGCGACGTCTCTAGCCTAGCAAGAACCGCTGAATAAGGATGAGAGCTAGCCGTTAATTTATTGAGGCAATCGAAGTATCGAGCAATAGACTGATTTAACTCAATGTTTCTTGTTTGCTACTGATGGGTTAGACTAAAAAAAACAGACTAGTGTAGAAAGAGAACTCATGGAACAGTTAAGAAAAATTGGTGCAATTGGTGGAGCAATCTCATTGGCACTTTGTTGGCCATTAGCGGTTGGGCAAATTGGACAAAATGCGATTACTGATGGCGTTGCAAAGCTTAACAATTCAAGCATTCAAGCTGAGATCGTGGAATACGATAGAGGTTACCTTTCTTCTACTGTAACCACTCGCGTAACTGTGACGGATGAGAGCTTGAAAGAGCAACTTGCGCTCGATGGCTTACCGAGTGAGTTTGTCATTAATAGTGCGGTTAGCCATGGCTTAGTGAGCTTAAACGCGCTGTCGACGTTTGAGAATACTGACATTCTGCCTCTTACTCTGACTACCAGCACTGAGCTAAACGGCAACACGGATTTCAACTTCGAGTTAAGCCAGTTCAATCACCAAGGCTCAGAAGAAAATGGTACCTCGGTATCTATCACGAAGTCGAATCTGTCTGGCCACGCTACTGTATTAGGGCAGGTTGATTACCAGCTTTCTATCCCATCGGTTCAAATTGATTTTGAAACGGGTGAAGAGGTCACACTCTCTAACCTAAAAGGCATTGGCTCAGGCCAGCAAGCGAAAGGTTACTGGTTAGGCACGCAGAATTTTACTATTGATAGCTTCTTGATTTCAGATTCTGCAATGCAGCCCTTCATGACCATCGAAAACTCTAAGTACGATTTTGAATCGCATCTAGATGAAGCGACTAAGCGCTTGAGCAGCAGTCTTAAGTTGGATATCGCCAACATTGAGACCAACGAAGGCCAGTTGAACAATCTAAACGTCGATTTTGAAATGTCGAAACTGGACAGCCAGTCGTTTGAGAAAATCTTTGAGATTTACCAGGCGAATCCTGTTCTGACACAAGAAGATGTGGCTGAGATTATTCCGTTCATCGACGTACTGTTTGCTAAAGGCTTCGACCTTTCAATGAACAATATGTCGTTAGAATTAGGCAAGGGTCAGTTTGAATCTAAATGGTTGGTGAGCGTACCGGAAGGCACAGAAAACATCAGCAGTAACCCTTCAATGATTGTTCCTGCATTAACAGGTAATGTTCAATCTAGCTTCTCAAATGAGCTTGTTGAAGAATACCCTTTTATCCGTGAAGGTATCGACGAATTGATCGTGATGGAAATGATCAAGCAAACAGAAAGTGGTTATGAAATCACGGCTGACCTAGAGAATGGAAATCTAGTGTTTGAAAATGGACAAGAAATTCCATTAATTGCACTGCTTATGCCGGCTTTTGTTCAATAAAATGAGTCGGGCTTAATACTGATAGGGCGATCTAACGGGTTAAGTTAAACATTTTGTACGGTACGAAACAAAAGAGGTCTTAAGACCTCTTTTGTTGTTTTTATGTTGGGTAAAACATGGTATTACTTGCATAGTTATTATTTAGCAGGAGCAATTATCCCCATGGAACTTACATTAGATAACGTATTCAACTTTAGTGCTGGCCCAGCGGCACTGCCTAAACCGGTAATGAAACAAGCGCAAGCAGACTTCATTGATTGGAATGGTTTAGGCACTTCCGTTATGGAAATCAGCCATCGCAGCAAAGAATTTATTCAAGTTGCCGATGAGTCTGAGCAAGACCTACGTGATCTTCTGAACATCCCAGACAACTATAAAGTTCTTTTCTGTCAGGGGGGCGCTCGTGCTCAATTCGCTGCTGTTCCTTTAAACCTTCTAGGTGACGCGACGAAAGCAACTTACATTGATGCGGGTTACTGGGCAGAAAGCGCAGTGACTGAAGCGAGCAAATATTGCGAAATCGATGTATTCAACGCGAAGACATCTATTGATGGCAAAGCGGCGGTTGTTCCGGTTAAAGATTGGAAAATCGACCCAGAAGCGGCGTACGTACATTTCTGTCCAAACGAAACCATCGATGGCATTGAAATCAGTGAGCTTCCTCAAACGGATAAGCCAATCGTCGCGGATATGTCATCTAACATTCTGTCTCGTAAGATCGATGTTTCTCAGTATGGTGTTATCTACGCGGGTGCTCAAAAGAATATCGGCCCAGCTGGTATCTGCATTGCTATCGTACGTGATGATCTACTAGAACTAGCAAACGAAGTATTGCCGAGCATTCTTAACTACAAAGTACTTGCTGAAAAAGACTCAATGTTCAACACACCACCAACCTACGCTTGGTACCTATCAGGCCTTGTATTCAAGTGGCTGAAAGCTCAAGGTGGCGTTGAAGTGATGGAGTTGGTGAACAAAGAGAAAGCGGCGTTGCTTTATAATGCGATTGATAGCTCTGCTTTCTACAAAAACGATGTTCACACCGCAAACCGTTCAAGAATGAACGTACCTTTCCAATTGGCGAAACCAGAACTAGACGCAAAGTTTTTAGAGTTAGCTGATGCTGCGGGTCTGAAATCCTTAAAAGGTCACCGAGCGGTGGGTGGAATGAGAGCTTCACTTTACAACGCGATGTCTTTGGAAGGCGTGCAAGTATTAGTCAACTTCATGAAAGATTTTGAAAAGAAATACGCTTAATTCAATAGGCGAATTTCGATATTAACCAATAAAGAGAGGAGCCTGAGGCTCCTCTTTTTTTATCTCTACAGATGTTAAAAACATAGAGGCTGAAATTATCTTCGTCGACCATTTAAGCGAAACTGCTGCGGGGTGACATTGAAGGAAGCCTTGAATGCTTTGATGTAGGACGAGTCGTTTTGATAACCGATTTGGTCGGCAATGCTTTGGATTGAGAACTCTTCATCGAGCAAAGACAACGAGTAAATCAGACGGATTTGTTGTCGCCATAACTGAAATGACGTATTGAATTCTTTTGAGAATAAGCGCGATAAGGTTCGCTCTGATGCGCCGACTTTATCTCCCCATTCCTTCAACGACAAATCCAACGTCGGTGCCTCTGTCAGCACTTCAAATATAAGCTTCAAACGCCTGTCTTCGGGTAGCAACAATTGATAGGTCTGAACGTTGTCTTTCATGATCTGATCGTGCAATACCGAAAGCAATCTAGATACCTCTTCATTACTCACTAATCCTTCGCACTGTCTGCGAATTTCCTGCAAGAGCTCATTTAAAAACGGCGTCAGGGTAATGGTTCGCACTTGAGGCTCATACTTGATCCCAAAGGCAGGATTAAGGTAAATACCGACAAACGTCGTATGGCTCAATGCGATAGATTCATGTTGAATCCCTGCAGGCACAAACAAAGCAGAAGTATGGGGCACAAGATGCTGGTAGTGCTCGGTTTTCGTTTGCAATAGGCCTTTGAGTGGGAAGATCACTTGATGCCACGTATGTTGGTGCATTGCATCGACGTAGCCCTTGGGCATATCGATGGTCTTCACTAACGCTGGTGAATTAGGATTGGCGACCATCATCTCATTTGAGGTGATGACTCTGGAGTGAGAATCTATTTGGCGGGTTGGCATGGTTAAGTGTCTTTATGTCCCTATTCTGACGTGGCGAGACTAGGCTATCATGCCCGGCAGAGTGAATGAAGTAGAGAGGGCACGCGTATGCGATATCAAGTTGAAATATCGAAAGAAAACCAACTACTATTCAAAGTCGATATTGAAGGTATTAACCAAAATAAGTGTGAAACATCGCTCGAAACGGTCTTGGCTAAGTTTCCGAAAACAGAAGGTTATCAGCGTCATCTATTGCTTTCGAACAGCGAAACGCGTTACTTAAAGAGCACAGAAAACCACATTGAAGTATTAGCAGCGGTTCCGGTATTTAAATCACTGGGCGAGCAATAAGTTGGCTTTAGCTCGTATAAAACAGCAAATAAGTTTAGGTAAAAGGGAAAGATATGAAGAAGTTAGGCTTAGTAAATAGCGTATTGGTAGGTAAAACTGTTGCCTTTGCACACGGTGCAAATAGTGCCATCAACAAGCAGGTTTCACCTGAGCGTCAGCATGCCACAGAACTTGGTTTTACCAATGATGAACAAGGCGACCCTCGCTTTCACGGTGGTATTCAAAAAGCCCTTCATATTTATCCAAGCGAGCACTACCCAGTTTGGCAGGAAGAGTTAGGTGACAAAATCATCTTCCAATCTGCAGGCGCATTTGGCGAGAACCTAAGCTCAAGCGGCATCACGGAGCACTCTATTTGCTTGAAAGATAAGATTCGTATTGGTTCAACATTGTTGGAAGTCTCGCAAGGGCGTATGCCGTGCTGGAAGCTGAACGTGAGATTCGATCAAAATGATATGGCAAGAAGGCTGCAAGATACGCTAAGAACTGGCTGGTATTTCCGTGTATTGGAAGAGGGGGATATCGGTGCTGGAGATGAGATCATTCTATGTGAAAGACCTTATCCAGAATGGCCGTTAACTCGCATCATGGGGGCGGTGTTCACAGGTTGTTTGGATAAACAAGAGCTCAAAGAATTGGCGGAGCTACCTTTAGTCGAATCTTGGGGAGCACTTATAGAGCGTCGCCTTGAAACTGGCAAAGTCGAAGATTGGGAAATGCGATTAGTTGGTCCGACAGCGGAGTAAGCTTTTTCCTAATACGCAAAAACAAAACGCTCACTATTTAGATGATGTGAGCGTTATGAGTATTAAGGTGTAAAACGGCTAACGGCTAACGGCTAGTCGCTTCACGTACGATTTAAACAGTATTTAAATCTAGCTATAACCAGAAATCTTTAACCGGCATGTCAGGGCTAAAATGATGTGCAATCTGCGCTTGTAGTAACTCTGCGGTCGCAATTGCATCCGTTAATGCATGATGCGGCGTGTAGTCAGGCAAGTGGTATCGACGGCGACTCTGACCAAGCCTTACTGATGCTGGTTTCTTGCCTTTGAGCTTATTCCATAAGCCGCCAGCCAGTTTGTTCTGGATTTGAGACTCAATCTCGAGCGTGTCGAGGACTGGAAATTCGATCCCTTCACCTAATCTCACTTTTAGTGCGTTATCCAAGAAATCACGCTCTATACGGCGATAGTGAACCACCGGAATATGCCCCGCCAGTGATTCTAATATCTCATCTAACACCTCGCTAAGGTCTGGTGCGTCAATGATGTCGTTGTGAGTGATGCCATGAATAACTACAGAGTCTTCTTCTAATTTCTGCTTTGGTCTCAGTGTCCAGTGTTTGGCTTGTCGTAAGTAAATTCGATTTAGCGTAAACGGGACCAGGCCAATGGTAATGATGCCATCTTTGTTTGGGTTTAAACCCGTAGTCTCAAAGTCGACAGCTAAGAAGGTTACTTCTGATAATGGCGTATCAGGCGCAGGAAGAGGCTGGCTATAAAATCGCTTTAAGCGCTCGTCTCTCGCTCGTTCCAGCTTTTGAGCAAACTTAAATGGCCAATCGACCGCAGGTGATCTGAATAGTTTGTTCATAGGCCCTACTTAAACTTATTGCTGGCTTGATAACGGAACTTAAGGAAGTTCTGCGCATTACTTAATATTTGGAATGCGTCCTTTAAGTTGCGTCGCTCGAAGTCAGATAGGTTCTCTGGCTCAATGTTGTTATCCGGTTCTATGTTGTTGTCGACATCGTGTGCTTGGTGGCGAATACGAACCAGAGATATAAACTCCATCGCATCTTTCAAATCTTGAGCTCGGCCTTTTGGCAGAATACCTGCGTCGATAATGTCATCTAAACGTTCGAATGAGTTCTTAGAACGAGAGGCTACCGCCAACGAGTGAACACGAATTAGATCGGCAAGTGGTGCGGTACCACGACGCTTAAGGTTGATCGAGTTGTTGTGACGACCATCTTTTTCCATAACGAAATCTTTGAAGAACCCGAGTGGCGGTGTGCGGTTAAGCGCATTACGAGCAAGACATGCTAAGAAACGGTTGTTCTTACGTGCACGGCGAACAATAAAGCTGTTCAGTTGTTCCGCCCATTTTAAGCGACCGTAGACACCGTCTAAATCAAAGAAGATAGAAGCGTTCAATAGCGCTTTCGGGTTTGGATCATCAATCCAATCGGCAAAGCACTCTTCCCATTGGCGACGAGTCATGCGCCACGTTGGATTAGTGGCCATGATGTCACCGGTACAGTACACATAGCCACACTGATCTAAGCCATCACAAATGAAGGTCGATAGCTCTTCAAAGTATTTACCGTGTTTTTTCTCGTCGTAGGTGTCATCAAGAATAATGGCGTTATCTTGGTCAGTGACGAGCAATTGCTCATCACGACCCATCGAGCCGAGTGCAAGGAAACAATAAGGAATGGGCGCTTTACCTAATTTCTCTTCGCCTAGCTCGATAATACGTTGCTTAAAGCTACGGCCGATTACCGACATTGCGGTACCCACCATGTGTGCGTTGGCATCTTCGTTAACCAAGCGCACAAAGCTGTCTTTTACTTGTTCAGAAAGTACTTTGAGATCTTCAATGCTTTGTTGTTGGAAGATGCTGCTTACCAATAACAGCGAGTTTTGAGACTCGTAGCGAACAATATCGGTCGCTTCGATAATACCGATAGGTTTCTTATCTTTAAGCACTGGCAAGTGGTGTACGTTGTAGCGAAGCATGGTCATCATTGCTTCATATACATAGGCATTGTGGTCGAGTGAGATAACCTCTGGTGTCATCACACTGGATACTTCATCCGACGGGTCAAGGCCTTCGGCTAGAACGCGAGTACATAAGTCTCGGTCGGTAATGATGCCGATAACAGGTGTTGAATCGTCTTCATCATCTTCAACAATATCAGGGTCGATGATCAGTAGAGAAGAGACATTGTCTTCTGCCATCATGGTTGCTGCTTGTTGGATGGTACGCGTTTTCTCGATCATCGGCGCTTCGCTGGTCAATAGCGTTTTGACCTTAGATGTCGATAAATCGTTGGCGTCGTTGCTGTCTGAGTTTGCTTGGCGAAGTCGCGCGTTATCTTCTACCTCGACAAAGTCGGCGAATGAATCATAGTTGTCGTAGAGCTCTTGGAAAATCGGCTCAGGGATGCAATAGAGAAGGGTATCTTCGGTCGCTTTAACTGGGAAGCGAACTTTGTTGTTGGTCAGCAACCCCATTTGTCCAAACACATGCCCTTCATCAAGGCGATTATAGAGTTCGCCCTTACGACGATAGACTTCAACTTCGCCACTTCGAACGATGTAGAGATCATGAATTTGATCACCAAAGTGAATGATAGGGGTATCTTGGCGGTAATAAGAAATTTCCACACTACTGGTCACTTTCACCAATATCTCTTCAGGAAGTTCAGAGAAAGGGGGGTATTGTGCCAGAAAGTTTTGAATCTCTAATAACTCAGCATCCATAATGATCATCCATTGGTTTGTATGATTTCATGGTACAACATTTGATAATAATTTTCCGGCACAAATCAATCTGTGAGCTAAAACCTTTTTAAAGTCTTATGGATAGACTAATCTTTCAGTTAATGGAGTGACAGTTGAAGGATGATAGGAATGTCGAAGTGGAAGCTTAGTTTGGTACCTGCGGTTTTTATGTTTTCTCCAAGTTTGTGGGCGGACACTAACGCGGTGGATATTCTTGATTATGACCATATATATGCCACCGCGCATTCGGGCAGTTTAAATGAAGATGCAGGCGGCAATAATAATGCCTCATCGTATGGATTAGGCGTCAGTTACGCGATGACCGATGATTGGTTGTTGTTAGGAGACTATAGTGCGCGCTTCATTCATCCAGATGAAAGTACCACTCGAATTGATACCTTAATGGCAGGGACTGGGTATCGTTACAGCATCAAGAAAGATTTGGATATTGTCGCTTCTTACTTGCTGGGTATTACTAAAGGTGAGGTGGAGCTTAATGGCAGCAACGAAACCATCGAATCGGATACTGAATTTGTCCAAGGTGTAAAAGCCGAGCTTAACTATGGTTTTGCAAAGCGTTGGATTGCTAACGGCAGCGTACAAGTGAACCGAAGTGACCTGTTTGATGAAGAAATTTACCACGTGGGTTTACGTTATCTCGTGACCAATAAGTTTGCGATTGGTGGCTCTTATCAACACAGAGATGGTGAGGGTAGTAAAGGTGGAAGCGAGAGGACGAACGAGCTAGGTGTGGAATTTTTCTTAGAGTATTAACCAGCAACGCAGAGGCTAAGCGTTAGTACGCAGAGACTAAGTGTTAGTAACGAAAAGGCTAAGTGCCTTAATAGCTATTATATACATGGCTATTATATACATGGCTATTATATACATAGCTCTTATATACAAAGAGACAGACACAAAAAAGCCAGCTTAGTGAACTGACCCCCAATAGTTGGACACCAATTATTGGGGGTCTTTTTATGTCCAAATATAGCCGAGAGCTAAAATGTATCATTGCTAAGCAATACTTAGATGGCACGTCAT
>NZ_JACJFF010000052.1:0-36428 GCF_014164465.1 Vibrio sp. SG41-7
TCAATAAGCACCTTAGCCTCATTCAAATCTGAGACTTCAGGTGGTGCTTCTTGGTATTTAGGTGATTTCTTTCTAGTCATGAAACCATAATGGCTTCCCAGAATGATCACTCAAGACCCACAGTGTGATCAATTGCGTAAGGTCACACTTTTTATGTCAATAGGGCTTGGTGAACACTTACAAAAAAAGTGGGAATTAAATTCCCACAAATTCAATCGCCAATCATATCAAACGCCAATGCAGTTCCAGAGCTTATTAACTGGTTCGCTTTTCTCCCTAAAACACTTTCGTAGTGCTTAGGTGCTAGCCCAAACCCAGGTCTAATGCTTCGAACATTATCAGCAGTAAATACTTCACCTGCTTTTATATCCTTTACTACATATAAAGAACGACGAAATTTCACATTACCTTTTTCAGCTTCCGTTCTTTCGTAATTGACCTGACCCATTGCTTGCCATGCTGTTTTTGTGTCTTTACAAAGTGCAGTAAGCTCATGAGGTTCGAGAGAAAAACTATCATCCGCTCCGCCTCCATTACGATCCATAGTTACGTGTTTTTCGATCAAACACGCCCCTAATGTTACAGAAGCCACAGCCGTTGCATTATCAATCGTGTGATCAGAAAGACCCGATAAAACTTCAAATCGTTCCGCGATGTCAGCAATCGTCTTAAGATTATATTGGTCAGCTGGCGCAGGATAACCACTCACGCAATGCAGTACTACCAGCTCTTCACACCCATTATCTCTTGCTGTTTTTATGGCCTCTGCAATTTCTTCTTTGTTAGCCATTCCTGTTGAAATGATCATCGGTTTACCTGTTTGAGCAACACGCTTAATCAGAGGTAAATCAACCACTTCAAAAGATGCTATTTTATAAGCTGGTGCATCTAGCTCTTCCAAAAGATCTACTGCTGTAAAATCGAATGGTGAGCTAAATATGGTAATACCTAGCTCTTTTGCCTTTTCAAAAAGAGGCTTGTGCCATTCCCAAGGCATGTGTGCGCCTTTATATAATTCATATAAAGTTTGACCATCCCATAAACCACCATGGATCTGAAACTCTTCTGAGTTACTGTCCATAGTGATCGTTTCATGGGTATAAGTTTGTAGCTTAATTGCATCGGCACCTGATTTCTTCGCTTCTTCCATGATCTGAAAAGCGCGATTAATGTCACCATTATGATTTGCCGACAATTCAGCAATAATATAAGGAGCGTAGTCAGGACCTATTTTTCTACCGTCAATTGAAATATATGCTTTCATCAAAATCTCATTAAATTGGGTTACGAATAAACGTCTCAGAGTTTTGTTGTGTATAGTTCGCTTTTTTGAACAACTTCTGAGAAGCTTTATTACACTCTAATACAGTGGCATGTAATGTCAGTTCTGGGTGTATGACATCTACCATTGTTAATGCAGCTGTTGCAACTCCTAAGCCGTAAGCTTCAGGGGCAACAAAGATTGATACTAGATAATTTTTAGGTTTAAGTTTATCTAATCGTAATACACCTAATTTTTTTCCTGTTGTCTTATCTTCAACAAGATAAAAAAAGTCAGTGGTTGTGGCTAGCTTTCGCTTCATCCAACTTTGGTGACCTTCCCATGTAGGAATATCAGTATTCAATGCAAATTCACGAGTTTTAGGGTGACATTGCCAATCATAAACGGTTTTGATGTCCTCATAAGTGGCAAATACAAGCTGCAGATTTGAATGTTCACTTGGTTTAATGAGCTGCTGAATTTCTAGGACTAACCTTCGAGTCCCTAACCCATCACACAATTTTAGATTCGACATAAATAGCTCATGCCATTGAACCATTGCCTGTTGATAGGTCACTAAAAGCCGGGATTCAATATCTTCCAAAGACACTTTCATAATGGCTTTGTGTTGAAGTAATTGAGCACAGATCGTTTTTTGATTATCGGCTAATGGTATCAATATACTGGGTAAACCAAGACAAGCTCGCTCCCAACTTGTCGTACCAGGAGCTCCAATAGCTATATCATGTTTAAGCATTAAACCAGCCATGTCGGCTTCAAAATCTTGATGTTGGACATTACTGTGTAAGTCGCACCATGACTTAACCTGTTGGTAGTGTGGCCCTCTAGGGCTTAACAACACCGTAAAATCAGCACAGACTTTACCAACAAGGCTAACCAATGACTTTAAAGTTGCATTGGGATTGTCTACCCCCCCCATAGAGATGAGAACTTTAGGTCGAGTTACAGAGAGTACCCGCATGTAAGCAAACTCTCTCAATGAAGCAAACCTTGGGGCTAATATCGCATACTCACTTCCAACTAAAGCCCGAGCAGAACCTGAGTACTCAACAGGCTTACGTCCAAGGGTTTGATCGACAATTAAATCAGCATCGTGCTCTCGAACCAAGTCATCAATAGCGACTAAAAAGCAGCTCATTGATTGTCTAACAAGCTGTTGCCACTTGTTGCTAATAGCATAATGATCCGTTACCACTAAATCAGCACTACTTACCATTTGGATAAAGTCTAGCGCATCCTCAGAACTTGGTCTTTGCAGCCAAGCCTCATAATCGGCATCATGCTGAGGTTGGTTCGGCTCTTTAGGCGGATTTAACTTTATTACCTGAAAGCCACGCTCTTCAATGTATGAGGTCATGTCGCCTGGCTGTGGTAAGCATGCAAAAGAGATTGAATGACCGAGGCTTTTCAATGCATCTGCAAGTACTAAACAGCGCATGATATGACCACTACCAACCCAAACTGACGCATCCGCTCTAAAGACAACTCTCATAAAAACCTAATTATTTTAAAGCTGAGTATAATGCCTCAGCTAGATCCCAATCTTCTTTTGTATCAATATCTTGCACTCGATTTCTCGGTAATAGAACGACACTAGAATGATCTGCGAATATTGCTTTTTTCTCTAAAAACGCATCAGTCTTACCCCAATAGAATTGACCAGCATCATGATAGGCTTCTTCTAGATCTTGAGAGCGGACTTGTTCATTTTCAGGAGAAAACATTGACACCTCTCCTCCTGATGAAACTTTGATCGCTCTTTGAATCGGAAATGGAAAAGTCGCAGCACTAAAAACAAACTCAAATAAGCCTTTATTTAACTTATCGAAACCTTGTTTAAGATATTCCGGTGTGACAAAGGGAGCCGTCGCGTACAAACAACAAACCGCATCTACAATCCAGCCATTATCCATGCACCAAGTAATGGCGTGATGCATCACATCCATTGTCGTTGCATAGTCATCAGAGATGTTAGCAGGGCGTAAAAAAGGTACCTCAGCACCATACTGCTCAGCAACCTCAGCGATCTCTGCATCATCAGTAGAGACAATAACCTTATCAAAACAATCTGAAGCAAGTGCAGCTTCGATTGAGTAAGCAATCATAGGCTTGCCATGAAAGTGCTTTATATTTTTACGAGGAATACGTTTGCTGCCGCCACGTGCAGGAATAATAGCAACGTTCATTATTTAACTACCAAAATTTCAGCCACCACACGAACAACAGTATTTTGCTGTTCTTCTGTCATACCGTGGAACATTGGCAATGAGATCGCTTCTTTATAGTAACGTTCTGACTCAGGGAAATCCCCTTCAGCAAAGCCCATAGCTTGGTAATATGGTTGAGTATGAACTGGAATGTAATGCAAGTTAACGCCGATACCGTTTTCACGCAGTGCGTCAAAAACTTGTTTATGAGTTAATGATATATCATCCAACTTCAAACGAATTACGAATAAATGTAGACCTGAGTACGTGTTTTCCAGTTGATAGGGAAGTACTAACGGTAATTCAGATAACATTTGATTATAACGCTTAGATAGCACATGGCGCGCTGCAACAAATTCATCGAGTCGTTGCATTTGCGTGACACCCAATGCCGCTTGAAGCTCTGTCATGCGGTAGTTGAAACCTAAATCAACCTGTTGGTAGTACCAACCACCATGAGAAGCTTCCGTCATCATTTCAGGTTCACGAGTGATGCCATGACTGCGTAATAGAGCCATTTTATCCGCCAACGCTTTCTGATTAGTCAGTGCAGCTCCGCCTTCAGCAGTGGTTACAATCTTAACTGGGTGAAAACTAAATACTGTGATATCTGAGTATTCGCAATTCCCTATTGGTTGTTCTTTGTAACGACCACCAATCGCGTGTGAAGCATCTTCAATAACCTTAAAGCCATACTCTTTTGCCAACTTAGCAATCGCAGCCATATCACATGGTTGCCCGCATAGATGAACCGGAACAACGACTTTAGGCAACTTACCATTAGCTTTAGCTTGAATAAGCTTTTCTTCAAGACGCTTTGGACACATATTATATGTATCTGGATCGATATCGACGAAATCAACCTGCGCACCACAATACAAACCGCAGTTTGCTGATGCAACGAATGTTATCGGTGATGTCCACAGCCAATCCCCCTGACCCAGCCCTAAAGCAAGGCAAGCAATGTGCAGAGCTGATGTTGCGCTATTCACTGCTAGAGCATGGTTAGCGCCAGTATGTTCAACAAGCGCAGCTTCAAATGCAGGAACCTGTGGCCCCTGCGTTAAAAAGTCCGACTTCAGGACATCAACAACACTATCGATGTCTTGCTGATTAATATCTTGCTTACCGTAAGGAATCACGACTGTTCTCACACTGTAAAGTTTGGGTCTACATGTTCTTTGATAAGTTCACGTAAGCCTTCAATAGTTTCCCACTCAGTGTTTGTGCCTGAGTTGTATTTAAAACCAAAAGGCACTTTCTCTGCCTTATGATGTTTCATGTACTCATCTTCTGTGTATGTAAAAGAGACAGAAGGAAGGATCGCGTAATAACGACCTAAATCAATTGTATTCAAAGAATCGGTGTCGGTGATCATCTCTTCATGCAGTTTCTCACCAGGGCGAATACCAACCACTTTAGTTTCGATACCAGGCGCAACAGCTTCTGCAATATCAAGGATCTTGTAAGACGGAATTTTAGGTACGAAGATCTCTCCACCTAAGTGATTTTCAAGCGCGTACATCACCATGTTCACGCCATCTTGCAAAGAGATATTGAAACGAGTCATCTCTTCATGAGTGATAGGCAATACGCCTTCTTCTTTTTTCTTCATGAAGAATGGAATCACTGAACCTCGCGAACCCATTACGTTGCCGTAACGTACAACACTAAAGCGAATGTCTTTAGAACCTTTGATGTTGTTAGCTGCAGCGAACAATTTGTCGGAAGCTAGCTTAGTTGCACCATACAAGTTGATAGGGGCACAGGCTTTGTCTGTTGAAAGTGCGACAACATCTTTAACACCACACTGCAAAGCAGCATGAATGACATTCTCAGCACCATCGACATTAGTTCGGATGCACTCTGTAGGGTTATATTCTGCAGTATCTACTTGCTTGATTGCTGCTGCATGAATAATGACATCAACGCCTTCACACGCTTGAATCATACGCTCACGGTCACGAACATCACCAATAAAGAAACGAAGTTGAGGGAAATCTTTTTGCGGGTATTGCTGTTTAATCTCAAATTGTTTGAGCTCATCTCGAGAGAATATGATGATTTTTTTTACAGCAGAGTATCGCTCAAGGATTGTTTTAATGAACTGCTTACCGAATGAGCCTGTACCACCAGTGATAAGTACACTCTTATTATCTAACATATTTTCTCCAAATCAAATTTACAACAAAGCGCTTTTCATGAAATTTACTGTGCATCATGTTAGCTAGCTGCTTTGTTTTATGTCTTTCAGAATTGTGTCTACGAATTGTTTTGCCATCTGACCATCATCGAACATAGGTGCATATTCCTCACCGCCAAATTTTGTCCGAAAGTAACGCTCGCCAGAAGGATTTACACATCCAGGTATTGCTTTATTATCTATCCAAGCAAGCAAGGATTCCACTACTTCTTGACGGCTTCTTGCTTTATACGACAATAACTCTTCAAAACTTTCCAGATCGTCAAATCTGTATACATTTGGTGTCCCAAAGAACCAAGTATCGCCCATAATTATAGACTTTTTCTCATAACAAGCAGCTTCAAGACAAGCCGTTCCCGTTTGGCTTACAGTAAGGAGCGCTTGCTTAACTAGTTGAACCGAATTCATTCTCGGATCAATTAAATGAACGTTCGGCAAATCAGATAGAACATCATACAAATAAGGGCTCTTACCTCTGTGTCCAGGCAGCATGCGAGTGAACTGTGAATAGTGTTCTTTTACATAGATGGGAACAGACAAAGGTACAAAACTTCTCAAGGCCACTAGCGCGTCATATACTTGGTAATAATGACCACCATCTGGGTTAGAGGTTCTTTCAGGCTCATAATGCAAAGGGTAGAACACATAGTCCACATCTAGAGATACAGGTGTTACCTTGCTCATATAAGCGTTTTCTAATCTAGAGTGGATTGCGTCAACATTTATTTGCGCCAATATACTTCGACTATTATCATCTTTAAAAAATTTCTTATTAATAGTATAAGTCGTTTTTAACCTTTTTTTCTTTGCGTACCTGACACCTTTGCCTAAGAGCTCAAAAAACTTCAATACTGAGTTTTTCGATTTTTTATCATCATATTTTTTTTGATTTACCATATAACCAGGCTCTTCAGGGGTGTTAACAAATGAATTAACATACTCTGATACAACCGGCGTATATATAGACATCATATCGTTGTCATTACGTTCAACATCAATTGTGGTTCCATAAAAATCTTTTGCCACATGGAGCAATGGAGCAACTCCAGATGCTACTAAATGATATCTTGGAATTTCTAGAATTTCACAAATTCCATATATAACCATGCCTACGCTTGAATGAGGCGCTTCTGAAGCAATTAAAACGCTAATTTTCTCATCACGAATCAAATCATAGTAATAGTTAAAAAGGCTATAAAACACAGCTTCCCTTTCAAGACGACCGAACGTTCTTTCATCGTCTTGTCGGTCCATCATTTTATATACTTTGTCTTTTAGGATAAAAAATCTAGGATCTGATAAAACACCTTTACATGGCGTATATTTCATCGTTCTCTCTTTCAGAACGCCTTTATTAGCCATGAAAAAGTCTTCTAAGTGACAATCTGGGAACATTCTTTTTGCCTGCTCATCATGAGCCGGATCCCCTAACCACACTCTAATGTCTACATGATTATCTTTTAAACAACTCGCGACATTAATCCAAACATTTCGACCTGCAGGTAGGTATATAGCTCTCAACCCAACACCTCATAATTAGTTGTAAAGTTCACATCATCATACATGTTCATTATATCCTCGTATCAGACTGGAGAAATTTTCCTCTTTCCATCTAATGTTTCGTTTTTTTCTTTCTTTTCGAAATGAACGGAGTAATCGGCTCAAGTTCGATTTATCGTACGAGCCTCCATGATCAATAATACATTTATCAAAATCGATCACCCATACTTCATTATTACTATCAATTAAAATATTATGAATATTTAAATCAGTATGATTAACCTTAGCCTCATGCATCTTACGAATTTCAGCGCCTATCTTTTGGTACATTTCCTTAGGCAATGCCTTATCTAGTAAGATCGCCACTAGGTCTTGAGCATTAGGGACTTTTTCACTCAAAAGATCGGCTTTATAGGTGAGCCCGCTTTTCACCACTCGAGCAGCAATTGGCTTAGGGACGTTAACCCCCGACTTCTTAAGTACTTTAAGCAGTTCGAACTCTTGGTAGCTGCGAGTCTTCTCATCACCAAAGTATAGGTACCTGTCTTCAACAAGTTTACCAAATAGGCCACCACGACGGTAATGGCGCAATGCTGCTTGAATAGTGTCTAACTCAACAAACCACGTCGTACCACGCCCGGTGGCGCTCCCTATGATTTTATTTTGCTGCTGCCAATATTCAGCGTCAAAGGCATGCTTTGCCTGATCTGGTGAAATTAATGATTCGTCAAACCAAATCACTTGATTGTCAAAGTTAAGCGTTTGCATCCTATCTACCTACCTAATTGCTTAGTTTTATTTTACATTACCCTAGCCCAACTGCATAATTCTTATTAATCAATTTGATAGAGCTCACCTCATGCCTTTGTTCGAATCTGCCCCTAAATCACTCTGTATTTTGCGACTTTCTGCGATAGGTGACGTGTGCAACACCATCGCCACTGTTCAAGCAATTCAAAAGCAATGGCCTGCTACCAAGATTACTTGGATCACCGGAAAGTTAGAAGCTCAATTACTCGCTGCAATTGAAGGCGTGGAAGTGCTCACCTTTGACAAAAAATCGGGCCTTGAAGGGTACAAGTCGTTGTGGCGGCAGCTCAAAGGGCGTGAGTTTGATGCGCTACTTCATATGCAATACGCACTTCGTGCAAGCTTTGCCACTCTGGGTATCAAGGCAAAATACAAACTCGGGTTTGCGGCCGATCGCAGTCAAGATTTTCAGACGTTATTTACCAATACCAAAGTGAGATCGCCCTCTTCACTGCATGTCGCAGATGGGCTAATGGCCTTTGCTCAACACATTGGGGTTCACGATACAACGCTGAATTGGTCTCTGTCCTATAAAGAGTCAGACAACGCATGGGTACAGCAACAACTCGACACCAACAAACCTAACCTACTCCTTGTTCCAGGCGCCAGTAAAGCCTATAAGAACTGGCATGCACAAGGTTATGTTGATGTGATTAACCATGCCCGCAATCAAGGTTGGAATGTCATTCTGGCAGGTAGCCCAGCGCAGGTTGAAGTCGAGTTGACACAAGCAATTCAAGAAAAGCTAACCGAACCTTGCCGTAACTTGGTTGGTAAAAGCTCTATCATGCAGATGCTTGCTATTATTGATAAAGTAGAGCTTGTTATTGCCCCCGATACTGGCCCAACTCATATGGCAAATGCGATGCAAACACCGGTTATTGGTTTATACGCTCACCATAACCCACGCCGCGTTGGGCCTTACCACTACCTGCAATATGTAGTGTCGGTTTACGAAGAGGCGATACTGGCAGAGACGGGTAAAACGAGCCAAGATCTAAGCTGGCGCACACGAGCAAAAGATGAGCAAGCGATGCAGCTTATAAAAAGTGAAACGGTCATTCGCATGTTTGACCAAATAGTCACTGTTATTTACCCACAATACCAATGCCTTAAACCGCACGAATAAGGAAGAAATCTTGTCTAAACCAACTTTAGCCGTTGCTTTAATTGTAAAGAATGAAGAGAAGCATCTTGAGGCATGCCTTAATACTGTAAAAGGTTGGGTCGATGAAATCGTCCTACTCGACTCTGGTAGCAGCGACCGCACAGAAGAGATCGCAAGGCAATACACCGATAAGTTCTACACCAATTTAGAGTGGCCCGGCTTTGGGAAGCAAAGACAACTTGCTCAACAATATGTTACGGCTGATTATGTTTTATGGTTGGATGCTGATGAACAAGTGACCCCTGAATTAAAACAGAGCATTTTAAAGGCAGTGGCAGAAAATAAACCCAATACGCTGTTTCAAGTAAATAGATTAAGTGCCGCCTTCGGAAAATTCATCTATCACTCAGGATGGTCCCCAGATTGGATAGTTCGCCTCTATCGTACAGATTACACTCAATATAATGACTCTCTTGTTCATGAGAAAGTTGAGAACCAAAACTACGCGATACAAAAACTCGATGGGCGGTTACATCACTATACCTACGAGCACCTTCACCACTACATCAATAAAACGACAGGTTACTTAAAAGCCTGGACGGATGAGAGAGAAGGTAGAAAGAGTGCCAGTCTAACAACAGCACTAACTCACGCTTTTGCAAGCTTCATTAAGATGTATATTATTAAACGTGGTTTCTTAGACGGAAAGCATGGCTTTATTCTAGCTTGGCTATGTATGCACTCTACATTCGTAAAATATATCGATCTATACCTACGAGAACAGGCAAAGAAATAATGAAAACAACTTTAATCATTACAACTTATAACTGGAAAGAAGCCTTAAAATCCGTGTTAAAGAGTGTAACGCGCCAAACCGTTTTGCCTGATGAAGTCATTGTGGCAGACGATGGTTCTCGAGAAGACACCAAAGAAATAATTGACCAAATGCGTAATGGTTTCCCGGTTCCATTGATACACAGTTGGCATGAAGACCATGGTTTTCAACTCTCTATGAGCCGAAACCGTGCTATAGCTAAAGCATCTGGCGATTACCTGATTATGATTGATGGCGACATGGTGTTGTCACAAACCTTTATCGAATCACATAAACGCGTGGCGAAACTAGGTTGGTTTGTCCAAGGTGGACGAGTGCTGACTGACGAAGCATGCAGTCGTGAAATCATGGAAAATGGATTAGTTCCTTCTGTCTTTAGCAAGGGGATCCGGAACCGTAAGAACTGCATAACAAATTCGCGGCTAGCTAACTGGTTCTCTTATGAACGCAATAACGACAACGCGACTCGCGGCTGCAATATGGCATTTTGGCGACAAGATGTTATCGCAGTTAACGGCTTCAACCAAGATTTTGTAGGGTGGGGACGTGAAGACAGTGAGTTCGTTCACCGCATGCTCAATTCAGGTCACTCTCGTCTATACCTTAAGTTTTCGGGGGTGGGTTATCAACTTTACCATGCAGAAAACTCCCGCGGCTCGTTACCTGAAAATGATGCCATCCTTGACAAAACGAGAGAAAAAAAATTGACTCGTTGTGAAAATGGCATTGAACAATTTTTGTTGGGAAAATCATGAGCAAAAAAGTAATCTACCCAGGAACCTTTGATCCATTGACCAATGGACATTTAGACTTAATTGAACGCACTGCTCATATGTTTGAGTCTGTCATCATTGGGGTTGCAGCGAGCCCTTCCAAAAAGACTATGTTTAGCCTAGAGGAAAGAGTCAACTTAGTGAAGCAGTCTTGTCAGCACCTTAATAATGTTTCCGTCGTTGGTTTTAGTGGGCTGCTAGTGAACTTTGCGCAAGATCAAAGAGCGAACATACTCATTAGAGGTTTACGTACAACTATGGACTTTGAGTATGAATTTGGTTTGACTAGCATGTACCGAAAGCTATTACCTAGCCTAGAGAGTATCTTTCTTACACCATCTGAAGAGTTTGCTTTTCTTTCATCAACAATAGTAAGAGAAGTTGCTATTCATGGTGGCAACATCGACACCTTTGTCCCAAAAGCAGTCAGTCAAGCTTTGAAAATCAAGTGTAATATATGAATACATACAAATTTAAGTACTACATCGTCAACACGATTATATCTATAACTCCTAGCTTTCTCTTTAAGTTTTTAAGCCATTTTACGCCAAAAGACTTAGAGGGCCTTAAAACTTCCTATATTATGGATAGAGTTGATTATTACAACAAGTTAAATACTAAATTCTCAATTGACAAAAGCCTCCCAGAAGGCACAACAAGAAAAGAATTAGGTAAAAATAGTTACAACTACTATGTATCCAACAGTTATATCAAAAACTTCAAAAAAACTGGAGGAAGAACTTATTACTTTGATGCACTAAAAGTAATAAAAAGATTCGATCCAAAACTTTGGGTTACCTTTTATAATGGAGATATACGCCATATCCCAAGTCAGCCCGGATTTTTAAAAAGCAGACCAATCTCTGACAACAATCAAAATTCAATACTTTTAAAACTCAATGAGATTCGCCATTTCAAATTCATTAATGACAATAATAATTATAGAGATAAAAAGGATCTTGTTGTTTGGCGAGGTGCAGGAGGCAAGCAACATAGGCATATTGTAATTGAAAAATACTATAATCATCCAATGTGTAATATTGGGAGAACGAAACCAATTAATGGATCTCCCTTAGAAAAGCCTACAATGACGATAGATGAACAACTCGAATACAAATTCATCTTAGCTATAGAAGGTAATGATGTCGCTACCAATCTAAAGTGGGCAATGTCCTCAAATTCACTAGTCATCATGTCGAAACCTAAATATGAAACTTGGTTTATGGAAGGTCGTCTAGAAGCAGGGGTTCACTACATCGAAGTTGCAGATAACTACTCCGACTTAATTGAAAAAGTAGAATACTACCTAGAAAACCCTAACAAAGCTGAAAAAATAATCCGCAATGCTCACAAATGGGTAGATCAGTTTAAAGACCGAAAACGTGAACGTTTGATATCGACATTAGTCGCCAATAAATATTTTGAACAATCGGGGCAAAAAGAATTAAATGACTAGTTCATCTAACAAACCAGGTGACACTGGACTTATGAGAGTTGTCAAAGCATCAGGCTACTCTTTAAAAGGCTTGAGATCAGCCTTTAAGAGTGAAGCCGCCATTCGACAAGAACTGGCCTTATGCGCTATTTTCATTCCTACGGCCCTTTACTTAGATGTAAGCAAACTAGAAACTCTAGCTCTTATCGGTTCGCTAGTATTTATCTTTATATTAGAGCTAATCAACTCAGCAATAGAAGCTGTCGTTGATCGGATCGGTCCAGAGCATCACGAGCTCAGCGGTAAAGCGAAAGACATAGGTTCCGCGGCAGTCATGGTTGCAATTCTATTTGCTATCTTCACTTGGTTATTAATATTGGTTTAAGTTAGATTTATGTTTCAAAACAACATCAAAAAGCTCACTCGTATTATTTGGTTACAAGTTGCTTTATTCACTATTTTAGTATCATTGTTTAGACAAGTTTTCACTTTTTTAATTGGTGATGTCAGTGAAATCTACCAAGTCATCCCGGATTATATTCAATCAATTGTAATTGGATTTAGATTTGATTTAAGAGTTGCAACAATAGCCTTTGCACCATTATTATTACTGGGGCTAATTCTATCAGGCACAAAATCATTTAAATTAGTCAATAAAATAATTCCCATTTATTCGTTTGTTATATATTTCTTAGGGATATCTGTATCTATTGGTAATTATTATTACTATAAAACGTACAGTAATCACTTCGATATCTTCATGTTTGGTCTTGTTGAAGATGATACTTCAGCCGTTTTATTAACAATGTGGCAAGATTATCCAATCATCATCATGTCGTTAATATCGCTATTAACCACTATAACGCTCTTCAAAATAACGCTATCTGTTTGGACGAATTTAGATAAAAAAACATGGCCGAAGCAAAAGGTTTGGGTTACAACTCTGACCATACTCTTCACCATCGCGGCTTATTTTGTGTTAGCTCGAGGCTCTGTAGGGACATTCCCACTCAAACAATACCACGCTAATGTTTCAAATTACGAAGTTCTCAATAAAGTCACACCCAATGCTTTTTTAGCATTAGATTGGGCAAGAAGCGAGCATAAAAGAAGCGCAGATTTTACCGCGGTAACAAGAGCCGATTTCGAAGAAAAAGCACACCAAGTTCTTGGTCAGGACGATCCAGTTTACCATACGGATAAAAACAACTACCTTGAAAGCAACAAACCTAACGTAGTGTTTGCTCTCATGGAAAGTATGGGGACAAACTTACTTGTTGAAGATAATGGGAAAACAACCGACCTATTGGGTTCACTAAGACCGCATTACGAGAACGATTTTAGCTTTGAGCGATTTTTGCCCGGTACAGGCGGAACCATTAACAGTATCGTCATGATGTTATTTCATAGTAACGTGAACTCAATAAGCCACGGCAAAGAACAGAACACCCCATTACCAGGCTCAGCATTCCTACCTTATAAAAAAGCTGGATATAAAGTTATATACATTACCGGAGGTAGCCCATTATGGCGCAATCTCAAGTATTACATGCCGGTACAAGGGGTTGATGAATTTTATTCGGAAGAAGATATCTACGAAGCGTTTCCTGAGTCCGTTGAGTACGCTAGCACATGGGGTGCCGCTGATGAATTTACATTTAAGCTTGCTGAAAAGCTACTCAAAGAAAATACACAGCCTGTTATGGTGATGATACAGACACAAACCAATCATCCTCCTTACCAAATTCCAAGCAACTATACTCCAGGTTCTATTGAAGTGAGTGAGTATGCTATGAAGAAAATGTCCTTGAGTGAAGAAAACTCAAAGAAGATCTATGAAACATACCAATATTCTTCTAATGCACTCGGTGACTTTATTAGTGACATTAAAGACAGTGAGTTGAATAGTAATACTATTATTTCAGCTTCTGGTGATCACCGCTTGCGCAACTACTCGATCTCTTATCCAAAGGATCTAGGAGTCGCTCATGCTGTACCTTTTTATCTCTATGTTCCACAAGAGATTTTATTGCACTCCAAATATCGTTACCAAGAAAATCGTATCGGTTCTCATCGAGATATTTTTCCTACGCTGTATAGTTTCAGTCTATCAAACGCAGAATATACATCTCTGGGAGGTAGAAACCTACTAGCAGAACAAGACGTATCATTCCCATACGCGTACACAAGCGGAGTAACCTTTACCCCACTGGGCGTATCCCATAGCACAGATTCTAAAGCGATTTACCCTTGGAAGAATGAATCTAACCTCGCTGTCGAAAGGGAATCGATACCAAACCCAACGCCTAATATTGATGTAGAACATTCAAAGTTACAGACATTGTTCATCAATTCGCAAATGAGAGGCTTTAGAGCTCAATAATAAAAGTAAAAGGGGAGCACAATGCTCCCCTTTTTAACTTTGGCACTCTTCACAAAAGAACGTATTCCGCTGCCCTATTTTTAACTCTTGAATTAGAGCTTCACAGTTAGGGCACTTTTCACCGGCTTTCCCATACACTTGTAGCTCTTGAGCAAAATACCCCGGCTTGCCATCTGCTTGCGCGAAATCTTTTAAAGTAGTGCCACCTTGTTTGATAGCAGTCGCAAGTACCTCTTTAATCTCTTGAGTTAACAAGACCCACTCGGCTTGAGTTATCTTATTAGCAGGGCGAAGTGGATGAATTCGTGAAGAAAATAGTGCTTCATTTGCATAGATATTTCCCACACCGACCACCACTTTGTTGTCCATAATGAACTGTTTGACGGCCACTTTACGCTTTTCTGCTTTCTCAGCAATGTAATCAGCGTTGAAGTCATCGGTTAGTGGCTCAGGGCCAGATCCCAGTAATACAGTATGTATCTCATCAGGCGCCGACCACAGCCAAGCGCCAAAGCGGCGCGGATCGTTGTAGCGTAATACTTTGCCATTGGTTAGCTTAAGATCCACGTGATCGTGCTTTGCTGGCGGGAAATCTGCATCTAACACGCGCAGTGAGCCAGACATACCAAGGTGAACAATCGCTGTGCCTGTATCGGTTTCAATCAATAGGTACTTTGCGCGACGCGAGATAGAGCGAATCACCTGTCCTTCTAATGCTTTTAGCTCTTGTGGGATATCCCAACGCAGCTTCGGCGTGCGAAAGGTAAGCGTTTTAATGGTTTCGCCGACTAAATGAGGCGAGATCCCCATGCGGCTTACTTCGACTTCGGGTAATTCAGGCATAATCTAGTCGTCCGATTTAGAGGAGTGGTTAGCGTTAAAGCTTGGAAACAGGTAGCTCTCTTCAATAGACACCGCCAACCACTGATCATTCCAGTTTTTTAACAACCAGAACTCCGGCAATTGATAATAGGTAATACGCTGGGGCTCTTCTTGGTCTTGATACCATACTTCGATGGTGTGTGGTGTACTTAACCGAGGCGTAAGGTCTGTGTAGGTCTGTGAGTCGACTTCCGTGCCCACAAGCTCTTTCCAACGTTGAGACAACTCTTGTGCATTGGTAGCTTGAGGGAAGTCCGTACCTTTAAACAGGTAAACCCATTGATTGTCTTGTTGAATGACGGACCACTTAGCAAAGTGCAACGCTTGAAGCTCAGCGGCTGGATTTAAAAGAGAAGGATAAGGGCTGCTGACCGTAACTTCAGGTTCGGGCTCGATCAAATAAGCTTTGATCAATGTTGGAAGGTTTAACACCCCAATAAAAGCAATCACACTGAACATGAGTATGTTGTTCCATCGGCGTCCACGATATCTCATCTGATTCTGCTCATCTAACCTATTGAGTGTTCAGTATATCGTGAAAAAGGCGATACTTTCTATGTTGCGCTATTTTCTATCACATAAGCCCATCGGCAAGTGTAACGTCTGTGCGGTAGGTGCCAAATTGAGCCAATGAAACTTACGTCTATCAAAAACACTTAGTCTTCTCGAAAAAGCTTAAGCTTCTCGAAAAACCTTAGACCTTTCAAACAATGGGGCTTCCCAAATTTTGGGCATAAAAAAACCCAGCTATAAGCTGGGTTTTTAATTTATTCTTCTATAAAAGAAGAGACAAAGGGGCTATCAATTACTTGATTTTAGCTTCTTTGTACATAACGTGCTGGCGAACTACTGGATCAAACTTTTTGATCTCAAATTTGCCTGGCATGTTACGCTTGTTCTTGTCAGTTGTGTAGAAGTGACCAGTTCCAGCAGAAGATACTAGACGGATTTTCTCACGAATGCCTTTAGCCATTGCTTAATTCCTCTTAAACGTTTTCGCCACGTGCACGGATATCAACAAGAACAGCATCGATGCCTTTCTTATCAATAATACGCATGCCTTTAGCAGTTAGACGTAGTTTAACAAAACGTTTTTCGCTCTCTACCCAGAAACGGTGAGTTTGTAGGTTCGGCAGAAAACGACGCTTGGTAGCATTGCGTGCGTGTGAACGGTTATTACCCGTTACTGGACGCTTACCAGTTACTTGACATACTCGGGACATGAATGTCTCTCCAAATCGTTTCAGCTCGATATCAACCTTGGTGGCCGAACCTCTCTATCAATTCTGAAAATAGAGGTAAAAACCATAATGGAAAATCCATTCAAGGCTATCAAAGGTCGCGTATTATACTAACTTGACATGCATTGCTCAAGACCCGAACAGATCCTTTTTAAGGATTTCGTGATCTTTTTTTGAACAGGGCAGCTATTTGAGTAATCAGAGCTGATTTAAGGTTCTAAAATGTGGGCGGAATGATAGCAGATTTAACGCAACTAACAACCTAAAATGTGATTCAAATCCATCCGCGTTCTGCAAAAGAGATAACTTCACCATCTCCAACCACAAAATGGTCGAGAATTCGGATGTCCACCAGCGCCAATGCGTCGGTTAATCTGCGTGTAATTCGCCTATCTGCTTGGCTTGGCTCCGCAACACCAGAAGGATGATTGTGCGCTAGGATTAATGCTGCTGCATTATGATGAAGTGCCCGTTTCACTACTTCTCTAGGGTAAACTGATGCGGCATCGATGGTTCCTTCAAACATCACTTCATCCTTTATTACTCTATTTTGGTTATCTAGGAACAAGATATAGAAGGCTTCTCGCTGGCGATCGCGCAATATACTCGAAAGATACAACTTGGTATGGCTTGGGCTAGTGAGTGCATCGCCTCGAGATAAAGTTTCGGCCAAATAACGTTGCGTCATCTCTAAAACGGCCTGCAACTGGACATATTTCGCCTGCCCCATCCCTTTATGAGCACAAAACTCAGTCTCGGTTGCAGAAAAAAGTTGGCGCAACGAACCAAAATCTTTGATCAACTTGTCAGAAAGCTCTAAAACATTCATTCCTTGTGTGCCCGTTCGAAGAAATATCGCTAACAACTCCGCATCACTTAAAGAATCTGGCCCTCGACTCAGTAACTTTTCTCTTGGCATCGACTCAACAGGCATCTTATTTATAGGCATATAAAGGCTATTTAGGGTCATGAATACAACCCGTCAGCTTAATAAGCTTGCAACCAGAGATCCTTTGATAAAGAGAAAAGGAAACGAGTCGCTAGCAAAACCGTGTAATTGATAAGTTTGATAACACCAATTTGATGAGCATCAAGTCTGTTCGAATTCTGCTTCTAGGCACTAATCCTTTGTTCTGATATCGTAAGTCCCAGAGAAATTAAGGAACAGAATCATGCAAACATTGGTTAATCAACTGGATAACGCTGACCTACAAGGCCTAGCTGGGAAAAAAATCCTACTTGGCATTAGTGGTGGTATCGCTGCGTATAAATGTGCCGAACTGACTCGACGCTTAATTGAACGTGGGGCGCAAGTACAAGTCGTGATGACGAATGCAGCCAAGG
The DNA here is from genome assembly GCF_014164465.1 of Vibrio sp. SG41-7. NCBI lineage: Bacteria > Pseudomonadati > Pseudomonadota > Gammaproteobacteria > Vibrionales > Vibrionaceae > Vibrio > Vibrio sp. SG41-7. The sequence continues at coordinate 18,004 of NZ_JACJFF010000052.1, forward strand.
AGTTCATCACTCCTCTCACCATGCAAGCCGTCTCTGGAAGGCCAGTGTCTGATAGTTTGCTTGATCCTGCTGCTGAGGCTTCCATGGGGCACATCGAGCTCGCAAAATGGGCTGACTTGGTATTACTAGCGCCCGCAACCGCAGATCTTATTGCTCGCATGACGGCAGGTATGGGCAACGACCTGCTGACCACGCTGCTTTTAGCAACCGATGCGCCAGTTGCGGTATCTCCGGCAATGAACCAACAAATGTACAGCCACCCTGCAACTCAAGAAAACATCGCCACACTAAAGCGTCGTGGCTGTGAGATCTGGGGGCCCGCTGCTGGCGAACAGGCCTGTGGTGATGTCGGCATGGGTCGTATGCTAGAACCAATGCAGCTCGTGCACCGTTGTGAAGACTTCTTCCAGCCTAAGCCGCTTGCTGGCCGTTCGGTGTTGATTACTGCGGGTCCAACTCGTGAAGCCATCGACCCGGTGCGTTACATTACTAACCACAGCTCAGGCAAGATGGGCTATGCACTGGCTGAAGCGGCCGCGAAACAAGGCGCAACAGTGACTCTAATCAGTGGCCCTGTTTCATTAGCGACGCCAAACCAGGTTAATCGTATTGATGTCGACAGCGCACAACAGATGTTTGATGCCGTTACTGCCAACGTTGCTCAACACGATATTTTCATCAGCTGCGCCGCAGTAGCTGATTACCGCCCTGAGACCATTGCAGACCAAAAGCTTAAAAAGGTCGATGGTAAAGACGACATGACCATTCAAATGGTTAAGAACCCAGACATTGTCGCTTCTGTCGCCTCAATGTCCGAAGGTCGCCCATTTACTGTTGGCTTCGCTGCAGAAACTCAAGATGTTGAGAAGTACGCGCGCGGCAAACTGGAAAGAAAGAACCTAGATATGATTTGCGCCAATGACGTTTCTGTCGAAGGCCAAGGCTTTAATAGCAGCAGTAATGAATTGCACCTTTATTGGAAAGACGGTGATAAATCTCTGCCACTGGAAAGCAAAGACACACTTGGTTTCCAGATCCTCGATCAGATCCAACAGCTTATTGATGCATAAACGCACAAATTTGCTCTGACAATCTGCTGACACCTCTCGATTCTGTTGACCTAGGGCTCACAAAACTAGGAAACAGAATTGAATGGCGTTTATAATCCTTCTTCACTCAATCCTCATCTTTAGGAAAGGAAGTAAATAGATGGCTGGTACTCGAAAATCAAACCGTCGTGAAGAAATCCTACAAGCTCTCGCACAAATGTTGGAATCGACCGAAGGTGCTTCTCGTATCACAACGGTAAAGTTGGCCAAGCAAGTTGGTGTTTCTGAAGCTGCGTTATACCGCCACTTCCCAAGCAAAGCCCGCATGTTTGAAGGCCTGATCGAGTTCATTGAAGAAGCGTTGATGTCTCGAATCAACCGCATTCTGGATGAAGAGAAAGACACGCTAGAGCGCATACGCCTAGTGCTACAACTTATCTTAGTTTTCTCAGAACGTAACCCAGGCCTGACTCGAATTTTGTCTGGTCATGCTCTAATGTTTGAAAATGAACGCCTGCGTGATCGCATCAACCAACTTTTCGAACGCATTGAGACGCAACTTCGCCAGATCCTGCGTGAAAGAAAGCTTCGTGAAGGGAAATCATTCCCGGTTGATGAGAAAATCTTAGCCGCTCAGCTGCTCGGTCAAGTTGAAGGCAGCTTGAATCGATTTGTTCGCTCAGACTTCAAATATCAACCAACAGAAAACTTTGATGCTTATTGGGCTCTGCTAAGCGCTCAGATTAAGTAACAATCAAATTAAGTAGCAATCAAATCTTAAGTGATGGTTATGACGACGAAAACTTCTCCGACAAACAGCACTGCACAACACGTTATTACTAAGCCACCTTTTACTCTGGCATTACTCCACCCTAAATACTGGGGAGTATGGTTCGGTTTTGGGTTATTGGCGCTTATCGTTAACGTTCTCCCTCATCGCCTCTTACTGCTGTTAGGCCGATCGTTAGGCTCTTTGGGCGCTCGTTATGGTAAAAAGCGTGTAGCGGTCGCAACACGTAACTTGGAGCTCGCCTTCCCAGACAAGCCAGCAGATGAAGTCGCGGCAATGGTCAGTGAGAACTTCAAGAACACCGGTATGGCACTCATCGAAACGGGCATTACTTGGTTCTGGCCAACGTGGCGTTTCAAGCGAATCCTAGTAGATAAAGACACCCAAACACTGCGCACTCACAAAGCCAACGGTAAAGGTGTTTTGTTGTGCTGTGTGCATGCCTTGAACCTAGAGATCACTGCGCGAGCAATGGCCGTTCTTGGTATTTCTGGTTTAGGTGTTTACCGCCCGCACAACAATCCAGCTTATGAATTCATTCAATACCGTGGTCGTACTCAGAACGGCAACCGTCTTATCCACCGTAAAGATGTGAAACGTATGATTCGGATCCTGCGTCAAGGTGAGATCCTTTTCTATCTGCCGGATCATGACTATGGCCGTAACAAGTCTGTGTTTGTGCCTTTCTTCGCAGTAGAAGATGCGTGTACCACAACAGGCACCAGTATTCTGGCTTACACTAGCCGATGTGCACTTGTTCCGGGGTCTGGTTTTAGAAATGCCGATGGTAAGTATGAAATCATGGCGGATGAGTCCATCGAAGATGACTATCCACGCAAAGATGAAAAAGCCGCGGCCGCTTATCTAAACCGCTATCTTGAGAAAATTATCTTACGAGCTCCAGAGCAATGGATGTGGCTACACAAACGCTTCAAAACCATGGAAGACCCAGAAATTGAGCGCGGTATTCGTTATAAATAGATAAGAAAGCTGCTCATCTCAATAGAAAAGTAAAAGGCCCGAAAAAGTTATCTCTCTCGGGCCTTTTTGCTTTTTCGATTCTTAATCTAGAGCGCTAAACCATCAGGTTCAACTTCTTCAGTTTACGAATTAGATACCATATTGAGCGCGGTATGCTTTTACTGATTCTAGATGTGCTGCGTCTGTGCCTTTCTCTTCAAGGAAAGTCACAAGGTCAGTCAGGCTAACGATTGAGATAATTGCACAACCGAAGTCACGCTCTACTTCTTGAATCGCAGACAATTCGCCTTTGCCTTTCTCTTGACGGTCAATCGCAACAAGCACGCCCGCTAAGTCAGCGCCGTTTGCTTGGATGATTTCCATCGACTCACGAATCGCTGTACCTGCAGTGATCACGTCATCCACTAGCATGATGCGACCTTCAAGTTCGCTACCCACTAGGTTGCCACCTTCACCGTGGTTCTTCGCTTCTTTACGGTTGAAGCAGTAAGGCGTGTCCACATCGTGGTGATCAGCAAGTGCAACCGCTGTTGTCGTTGCAATTGGGATACCTTTGTACGCAGGGCCAAATAGTACGTCGAACTCAATACCTGAATCTGCCAATGCTGCTGCGTAGAAGCGACCTAAGCGTGCTAGGTCACGACCTGTATTAAACAATCCAGCATTGAAGAAGTAAGGGCTCTTACGGCCAGACTTTAAAGTAAACTCACCAAACTTAAGTACTTCTTTCTCTAGTGCAAATTCAATAAATTCACGTTGATATGCTTTCATGTTTTTCCTCTACGTTTATCCAATAAAACTTAATTAACTTAAACTCTTCTTAGTATCTTCTAAGTAGTCGTGTTTTCCGCTAGGCAACAAGCTTGCGAAACCCGTGAGCTTACGAGTAGTAAGTCATTCGGGTGAGTAAGCGCAGTTAACAACGCGGAGGGCGCGAATACGAAGAAGACAAAAAAATAGCCCCCAATGTGGGAGCTATCTAGAAACTAGTCGGCCAACGCAGCTTTCTGCGCTTCGACGATATCGGTAATGCCCTTATTCGCCAGGGCTAAAAGCTGCATCAGCTCTTCGTGGCTGAACGGTTCGCCTTCTGCGGTGCCTTGAATCTCAATCATCTTACCGTCTTCCGTCATTACAACGTTCATATCGGTATCTGCTGCTGAGTCTTCAACGTACTCAAGGTCACACAGTGCTTGTGCACCAACGATGCCCACTGAAACTGCCGCTACGTGGCCTTTCATTGGGTTCTTTTTCAGTTTGCCGCTTGCTAGTAGGCTGTTGATAGCATCAGCCATTGCAACGCTTGCACCTGAGATAGAAGCAGTACGAGTACCGCCGTCTGCTTGGATAACATCACAATCGACAGTGATCATGATTTCACCCATTACTTTCAGGTCAACAACAGCACGTAGGCTACGCGCGATCAGACGTTGGATTTCCATCGTACGACCACCTTGCTTGCCGCTCGCCGCTTCACGACGGTTACGAGTGTGCGTTGCACGTGGCAGCATGCCGTATTCAGCCGTTACCCAACCCTTTCCTTGGCCTTTTAACCAACGCGGTACGTTTTCTTCTACCGTCGCATTACATAGAACTTTAGTGTTGCCGAACTCAACTAATACAGAACCTTCAGCATAAGCTGTGTAGTTACGAGTAATTTTAATTGGACGAATTTGATCTACAGCGCGGTCATTTGGACGCATTGGTATCTACCTTATTAACAGTCTGAAGTGATTTACTATCGAAAGAGTGCATCACCTAAGAAAGGGGTGAGACAGTTTTGATTGGGGCAAGATTATATAGCAGTTTATCTTTCAAATCTATTTACCATTCAAAGCGACTTACGACTTAAAGCGACTTACGACTCAAAGATACTTACCGTGAAAGGCTATTTATCACGGAAAAGCGACAGGCTTCGGGTGCACCCCGTATCGTGATACTATGCGTGCGCGTTATTTTCAGAATGATAAAAGACAGGAAAATTCGATGATTTATAGTATGACCGCGTACGCACGCAAAGAAGTAAAAGGCGATTGGGGTACAGCAGTATGGGAAATCCGTAGTGTAAACCAACGCTACCTTGAAACTTACTTCCGTATGCCTGAACAGTTCCGTGGTTTAGAGCCGATCTTGCGTGAGCGTTTCCGTAAGCGTCTAGCGCGCGGTAAGGTTGAATGTAACCTACGCTTCGAAGCAAACCCAGCAGCAAAGGGCGAGCTAAGCATTAACGAAGGTTTGGCTCAGCAAGTAATCAATGCGGCGAACCAAGTAATGACGATGACTGGCGAAGACAGCCGTCTGAACCCATTCCAAGTCATGAATTGGCCTGGTGTGATGGAAACGCCAGAGCAAGACATGGATGCCATCAACAAAGACCTGCTAGAAGCATTCAACGATGCTATCGCAGAGTTCATTGATGCTCGTGCTCGTGAAGGTGAGAACATGAAGGCGCTCATCGTACAGCGCTTAAATGCAATCACTGAAGAAGTAGTGAAAGTTCGTGCACGTATGCCTGAGATCCTAGAGTGGCAACGTGAGCGTCTTCTTACCAAATTTGAAGATGCAAAAATTGAACTGGAAGGTTCTCGTGTTGAGCAAGAGCTTATCCTGCTAGCACAAAAGTCAGACGTAGCAGAAGAGCTAGACCGTTTAGACTCTCACGTGAAAGAAGCAAATGTCGTATTGAAGAAAGGTGGCGCTTGTGGCCGTAAGCTTGACTTCATGATGCAAGAGTTCAACCGTGAGTCAAACACGTTAGCGTCTAAGTCTATCAGCACAGACATCACAGCATCAGGCGTAGAGCTTAAAGTTCTTATCGAACAGATGCGCGAGCAGATCCAGAATATTGAATAATAGTTACAATTGTATTTTATTGCATTCAAACAATTAAAATACAACAACTTACTAAAAATAACCTTCCATCACCGTATTCTTTAATACTCCATTAACCACCACCAACTGGTGGTTAATGTGGTGGGTATGATAGACTTATTACAAACGTAAGTGGTGGGTAATTTAATGCCCACCGAAATCATGCGCTATTAGAGGTGATTATGGCTAAGTTGACGGTTAAGAAAGTAGAAGCGCTCATTAAGGCTGGAGGCGAGAAAACACAGCGCCATGCTGATGGTGAGGGCTTATACCTAGTGGTTCCAGCGTCAGGTACTGCAAGCTGGATGCTACGCTTTACCTCCAATAAAAAGCGCCGTGAAATGACGCTTGGTAAGGTCAAAGACCTTTCCCTATCTAACGCCCGCCTCGAAGCTGCCACTAAAATGAAGCAAGTCCGCGAAGGCTTTGATCCTCTCTTGCAACGCAAACGCGCAGAACAAGAAAGCATTAAAACCGTTAATGACTTATTTGAGGATTGGTACCCTACATTAGTTAAACGCCTTAAACATCCGACTATACCTAAACGTATTTATACCAAAGATATTGCCCCTCATATTGGTGAAGTCCCACTTGACCAAATGACCGCCCGTGATATTCGCACAACGATCACAGCAATTAATGACTCTGGCCGCCCAACCATCGCAAATGATGCTCTAGGCTACTGTAAGCAACTTTTTAATCATGCTATTAAGCTTGACCTTCTTAGCAGTAACCCTGCTTCTGCGTTTACTGTAAGGGACGCAGGAGGTGTAGAAAAAAGCAAAGATCGAGTCCTAGAAAATGAAGAGTTAACGTCGTTTTTCCGCATTGCGAGAGAAAATAGCACTAGCTTTAGTCGTGACAATTACTTGGCCTGTGCATTACTGGTTTGTTTAGGGGTACGTAAATCTGAATTGTGTGAAGCGAAATGGGAAGAGTTTAATCTAGAGGAAGGCTTGTGGCATTTACCAGCGGATCGCAGTAAAACTAATGTTGGCTTTACTATTCCGCTAGCGCCAGAAGTATTGAAGTGGCTTGAGGAGTTGAAAATAAGGGGCTTTGGCTCTGAGTATGTATTTCCTAGCAGAAGAGCTAGCAAAAGCCCTCACATGGGACCTGACACGCTCAATAGAGCGATTACTAAGCTATTTGGACATGAAGCTGGTAAGAAGAAGCAACCGCCTAACTTGATGGGCGACATGCCGCACTTTACTGTACATGACCTACGCCGCACTTGTCGAACGCTACTGGCAAAACAGGGTACTCCCGGCGAAGTCGCCGAGAGATGCTTGAATCACAAGTTAAAAGGTGTTGAAGGTATCTATAATCAAAATGATTACTTGGAAGATCGGAGAGAGGCTCTTGATAAACTGGCTGTTACCGTAAAAAGTGTGATTTAAGGGAGGTATTAGATATGAAGCAACTAAACACCTACGATACAAAAGAAGAAGGCGAGGAAGCGCTAGCCAAAATCGATGAGCCCAAACGCCTTGCCAGTGAACGGGATAGTACCGAAGTCATCTACAACGTAAACGATCATTTTGAGGCCGGATTACCCCGTTTCAGCGACATCAGACGTTAAAAAATTCTCTGCGAACTTATTTTTCCACTGAAGTGGCGTGAGTTCCGCAACGTCAGTGGCTGGATGGATCGCCACTCGCTGTAAAACATCAACGAGGTAGGTGTAAGGATTGATGCCATGGAGTCGACAGGTCACCATTAAGCTCTGAAGCATACCTAGATTCCTCAGAGCCTAACTCCAATCCGCAGCTCAGTAGTCAGTAGTCCCTGAAAACACTGAAGCCAGCGGTACCACCTCATATTTATGAGTGAGCTCAGTTGATGAAAGAATCAGCACTTACTTAAATCGTTGCCGTCGAGCTTCCTTATAAAAAGGATACTAACCGCTAACAAGTAATCAACGGGTTAGGCTCATGAACAATAATTGTGGTAGCCGGCTGATCTAATTGAGTAAAAGGGCTGGTCTAATCAAGTCATATACATAGCCAAGATCATTCTTTGATTGAGGTCGATTGCTTATAATACCCGCAGCCATATGAGGGTGCCCTCCACCAAAGCCAATCCCTTCTTCATTTAGTGCTCTCCTAACTATCTTCCCTACATTGTTTTTTGAACACTCGGAACGAAGAGAAATAAAGGTTTTCTCTCTATTTCTGGCAATAAGGACGACAATATCGAGCTCGTCAACACTTAGTAGGAAATCACCTAATACGCCGAGCATATTTTTAGGGCACCCCTCAGGAAGAACGGCAAACGCTGCATTTCTTTCACGACGCAAGCTATTGAGCATTTGGTAGAAAAGTTGTAACTCGTGAAATTCAACTTGATTACGGCAAACCTTATTGACCATATCATTGTTGGCTTTAGCTTGGAGATACAACAATGCTTTTAGATCTGCAGTTCCTACCCCTCGGGTAAAATTTGCGGTATCAAAGCTCAAACCAACCAGTAGTGCTGTTGCAATATTCTGTGGCATCGGCAAAGAGAAATGACGATAATACTCCACCATTATGGTTGCTGTTGAGCCATAATGTGAACGTATATCGGCATACCATACAAAATCAGGGGCTTTCACTTGATGGTGGTCAATCACCCCAACCTCTAAGCCTGGAAAGTCATTAATATTTTTTTCACCAATACAACCATCAACAACAATAATTTTATCATCTGGCTGAAGCTTTAAGTCTTTTGGCTCATAAATTGGAATCTCTAACCAATCGATTAGGTTCCTGAGCGACACTCTGTCTATATACCCATGAAACGTAATAAACGGGTTCAGGCCTTTCTTCTTTAATAAATATGCCAGTGCGTATGCGGAAGAGATCGCATCATGATCAGGGAAGTCATGAGCTTGAATAATAATTCTCTTCTCCCCCTTAAGTCGCTCTAGAAAACTTTCGAACTTTAAATTTTTCATAACCCACCGACGAATAAGTTCTAGCTTCGTAAAAAACTAGAACTGATGTATTATTGGTTAACTTTTATTAATTAAACGATACTCTGTATTCGACAAAATGGCTTCTTCTAAAGCACCGACACCCAAGGAACTGTAACCATAAAAATTAGGCTTCGTCTTCAGACGTAAAGACTGCACGCTCTTTACGACATCCTCATCCATTGTTAACGAGTCAACAACTTCAGAGAGTAAGTTTCTAGTACCCTCAGCCATTGGAGAAATGAAGTCACTAACACCACTGATTGACGAGTATAAATAGCCAAATTCACCGCCGTTATTTTCTTCAATGTAGTAACTACCGGTTCTAGCAAATGATGCTCGAATTTCATTCACACTTTCAATTGCCTTAAAAGGTTGATTGAAAAACTCCGTACCGCCTGCATGTTCTAATGTTTCGGGTTCAAAGCCTTCATCAGGAAATACAATATAAGCGACAATGGCATTATCTCTAGCAATAGATGAAAGAATAAAATTATCATCTTTGTAGTACTTAATAACGTCACCGCCTGTTGAGCGCTTAATATAAACTGGGGCACCAAATACCTGGTCTAATATGTCATCTGATGAGCGAATGTACACTTTTTCAAGTTTTTTGTGTGATGGGATATCTGTCATTTGTGAAAGACCAAAAACAACCACCTTTTCGATTGCATCAACACTGTCGTTAAAACCACCCAAGGCAATTGAGACTACTGACAACAAAGCAATCGTGCGTGCCAGGCTTCCTTTATTTTGAGCTTCTGACAACGACTCTTGGTTCTCTTGAAGTTCCTTTAATTCATCCTGAATTTCTTTTTGAACCTCACTGTTCTTATCTTCAGTCATCACTCACCTTTTATCTCTTCAATTTTATCAATCAATGCGTCTTTGCCTTCTTCAGCTTGTTCTTGCACTCGCTCAAAAGCATCGGCATCTATGATATCTTCAATTTCACTACTGTAATTTAAGCCTAGGTAAATACCAAGAGCGATAAAAAATAAAGCAAAAATCTTAAACATTGTTACTCTCTCAACTCTAAAAAAGGTTAAAGTTCATACTTTTTCCATGTACTAACGACAAGCCTTACTTATACAGTGCGATACGGCTGTTCACTTTCTTCAAGTAATTCTTTGTTTCATCATATGGCAATTTCGCAACCAATTGGTTATACACTTCTTCTGGAGTCATCTTATTGATCACTTTAGACGCTTTACCAATACTTGTTGAACGGTCTTTGTTAAACGCCCGAGCAACGTTCCCTGCTCCTGTGTTATAAGCCGCAATTACGCAATACAGTCGACTTTGATCATTCGCGATCTTACGTAAATATTTACTATTTAAGATATCTAAGTAAGCAGTGCCAGTTTCAACGTTAATTACTGGTTGATACAGATCTGAAGCCTTCATTGGCGCATCGATATTTCGAACTTGCTTGTTTACATCATGCCCTGCGCTGGTCGGAACAACTTGCATAAGACCAAACGCCGGTACGTGGGATTTAGCATCTGGACGGAAAGCCGACTCAGAGTGCATGATCGCCATAATCAATGCAGCATCTATATCCCAGTTCTTGCTTTCTTTCTCTGCAAGAGATGTATATTTACTCGCACGAGATTTCAAGCTGTTCTCTGGAAGTTTCACTTTATAGCTGATCACTTTTTGTGGTTTAGTTGAGATCGATGCAGCTTCGGTAATTGGTTTTGACTTTACTGCTTGATCTTTCGGTGCAACTTTCACCACTTGTTCAACTACTGTCGAAGCTTCTTGCGCTGGCGTTGACTCTGTCTTTTCGATTTCTTTTGCTTTTTCAGCTACAAACGTCTCTGGTTGACTAACCGCTATGCCATATTTAGCTCGCATTTCGTTGTAAAGCTTAGTCTGAGCAGCAATACGCTCTTTTGCTTTAGTAAGCAGTGCTAGTTTCTTATTGTGAGTTCGCTGGTAGATGAACGAGTCAGGAATACCGGTATCAGATTGAATCAATCGCTCCGCTTGAACATCAAGTTCATTCATTTGACTCTGCGTTTGTTCAATAACAAAGTTCTTTTCTTGTTGCTCCTTATCTAAAGAATACAAAACCGCATGGTCTTCCGCTTTCAGATTGACTAGATCAACCGTTTTCCCTTCAACTTCAACAGGGATTTTTCTTACAAGCGCTTCTATCTCTTCAGAGCTACTGTCTTCATCAACTAAAACAGAAATCGTAGCTGTATTACTTTCATAGTCCACAGCTGTCTTAACTTGGTCGCTTTGTGAATAGTCAACCTGTTTTGTTTGAGAAGATACCTCCCCTTCCCCCCAAGTTTTAATAAGACCTGTACGGCGCTCATCAAGTTTATTGGTATATTCGTCTCGCCATTGTTCATACTCATCCAAATAAGCATTTACATAAGCATGAAATTCTTTAAGTGTTTCTTCTTGAGATTGACTTGCTTTTACAACCGCATTATCGAGTTGTTGCTTTTGGCTATCTGATACTGCGTGTATTGGAAAGCTAACAGCTGCTGAGATTGCAATCGCCAGCCCTGTCTTGGTGATCGTTTTATACATAACTAACTCCGAGAGTGTATAGAAAAAAAGGCCACTCTAGTAAGTGGCCATTTTCACTTTAACTAATCATCAAGCAACGATTATTTTTTCAAAGAATCGAATACGGCAGCAAGATCTGCGGCAGCTTTTTCGTCGTTAAATTGATTCCAAAGAGCTGAGTCTTCGCCACCAACTTCGTCGATGATTTTATTCATATTTGCATCATAAGTTGCTTGGTCCATACCAACTAATACATACAGCCCACCAGCTGGACTTGTTTGGCTTACCAATACTCGGCTATTTGTAAGTCTTTTACTCACTACCGATTTAGTAATGTCTTCAAATGCCTCTTGAACATTTTCCGTTACCAGCGTTACGCCTTCCCCAGCGGATGTTGACGTAGCACCGTCAGTAGCAGATTGAAATAGATTACTCACATCTGCTTCAAAAGCCGCAGCAAGGTTTACCCGAGCATCGTTCACGGCGATTTTACGCATAACACTCATACCCGCTGCACTTTTCTTCGCATAACCTGTTGCACCAATAGCTACATCCGTAGGAACTACATCACAGATCCAACCAGGAGCTTCGACATTAGGTGCATCTGGAAACGTACATGACGCAAAATTTTGAGCTTGCTCTAGTGTATTGTTGTTGCTTTGGCAACCAGCAAGAGCAGTAACCAGTGACGTTGCAATAATTAGTTTTTTCATATATTAAAGCTATCCATAACGTTGTTTGTGTATCATTTCCAATTAGTAAATCTGCAAATGATCATTTGATATTTAGTGCATCAACTCACCTATGATGCATTTCTCAACTCTCAGTGACATTCCTGAATCAATCTCAACCTAACATAACTTACCAAAAATCAGCCAACCCATTGTTTTAAAGTGTTTTTAAAAAATAATAAGCCTTATCAGAATAACGCTTAAAGCACTCTGATTTGGTATTCATTAAGTACATCAACTTTCGAGTGGTAGTTTGGCTGGTGAGTACGTAACATGATCTCAATGTCTTGAACTAGCTCACTTGCATCGCTAAGCGACCTTAGCTGAATAACAATATTGCCACTCTGTTGGCTTGATTTAATATCCGAAACCCCATTGATATCGCCAATCAAACGGAAAAGTTGCCCCTGTTTGCCTGCGGCTTTCTGTGAAAAAGTGAGTTCTCGGATAGGCCCACCGCGGCTTGCCATTGTTTGCACCGACGATTGAAGTTCGCGTTTTAGCGCAATCTGATTACCTTCAACAGCTAAGTGAACAGCTGCAAGTTCATTGAGCATGCCCGCTTTGTTCGGTAGCGTCATGAAAGTCGGGTCATTGTGCCAACTACCATAACGGTTACCAGCACGATCAACCACGGTTGCTGATAGCTCAAGCTGAAGCCCGGAAGAGGTCACTTTTTTGTTTTCTTGCACATCAAGAATGACACTAGACTGAGCTGGGTTAGAAGCAAGATCAAAGCCCATCTCTGCGAGTGCATTGGAGAATGTATCTTTTACGACTGGGAGATCTGCATCAACATAGATTGAAGGTTGACCAAGGCTTTCTATCAATCTTGCTATTTTCGCTTCCATTTTCTGTCGCTCAACAAACACATCCAGCGTAACGGTTACAAAGCCGTTAGGTTTTTCCTGATAAGAGATTTCATTCCAACTGGAAATCATGCCTTGAGGTTCCATCGAAAGTGATTGCATTGCGATTTCTTGCAAGTCGAAATCATTGCTGCTTTCTGCTCCTGATAGAGTATCGTAAGACTTTTGCATATAACCAGAATTGACCATTGCGCCAAATACCTGGCTAATAGCGCGTTTGAAGGCATCTTGTTCTGCCACTTGTCTTGCAGTCAATGCCAATTTGTTACTCTCACGACCTTCACCGACAACCACAACAGACATAACCGGTGAGTCATCCCATTCGATACCGTCGTCAGTGTTAGCAAACCCAGTATTGAGTTCTGGAGCTAGGCGCACTGTGATACAAGTATCATCCCCTTGAATTTCAGGTACACTAAAATCGGCATTGATATCACCAGCAGCAATGCTTGTTAGCAGTAAATCTCGGTTCTGTTGATCAAATTGCTCCTTAACTAACACACTATCTTCCGTTGAAAAAGAAACAGGGACTTTACCTTGCAAGAACAAACGAAGATTGTTTAAACCGTCAGCTTTTGCTGACTCAATGGCCATTGCCCCTCGACCATATGCACAACCTTGTTCAATAAGAGCCAACGTAGGCTGGCTCTTATCTAATTCCAGAGCAGGAACGGACATACATACAAATAAGGTACTAATAGCAAAGCTTTTACTTAGCCTTTTGCCGCCCATGTACTACGCTCCTTCATAAATTCCATAGGAACCCCAACACTTACAGCGAAAATGCGACGTTGGCGATCAGGGCGATAAATCCCGTCTTCAGCAATGTCTTTCACTTCATCGGCTATGCTGCTGTCTTTCCAACGAACCATTTTCCCTTGGGCACTTTGTTGGCTTGGGTTAACAGTAGCAACACCAATAGGTTCAACAAAGCCTGCGCTGTATTCGAATATAACCATGGTCTCGTTAGGTAGTACGCCTGCATTTTGCCCACGGTCTAATGAAATTCGGTCGCCTTTAATACCCATAACCTGAGCGGTAGCCGGCATTTCTTTGAGTAAACGCGTTAACATTATATCGAAGCCGCGTGATGACATTTCATTAAGAACGGCATCAACATCTTTACCACTGGTGTAATTAAAACCGCGATAATAATCGCCATTTGCAATCACGGTGGTGTAACTGTCTTTATCGCGCACATCAAAGTTAGAAACACGTATCTTACCGATATTCGGATAGCTCACTTTTTCTCGTGTATATGGGTCAATCACACCTGTCGTCATTTCCATTGAAGTTTGGAACAAAGACTGAGTTGAACCAAACAACATGTCAGCGGTTTTGAGTACATCGACTTTCATAATGTAATCGGTAGATAACTTGCCGCGACTGCTTGCTTCTTTCGCTACATTTACCGCACCACTATATCCCAGAATATCTATCATTCCTGCGTTAATAGCATCGGTATCGCGAGTCAAAATACGGAAACGGTTAACGCCCGCGAACTGGTTCTCTAAAGTGTTTTCTAACGCTTTGGTTTGGAATTTACTGATGCTGGAGTGCATGGAATTAAACACATCAGCAGATTTTCCCTGAAGGTTTTCATTCACATCCGTTTCCACATCACCAAAATACAAAAGAATTGTTTTTTTCGCGAGTGGGCAGCGAGTATCTTTTTCTTCGGATTCATAGGTACAGAATTGAAGACCTTGAGTACTGAAGTACGCTGGTACTTCGATATCGTCACTGCTAAATTCATATGCTGACTTGCCGATAACCAACGATGAATTTCCCGCATTACTTTCTACTGAATACGTTTGGCTACCTTGATGACTCTGGCAAGCCGTAAGCGCAATTGCAGCAGTGACTAAACCGGCAATTCGAGAAAGTTTCATTATGATTTCACTTTGTCTGCAACAACTTTGTCTAAATTCTCAAGCTGTTCGATGGTGTTTTGATCCATTGAGATAAGAGAGTTAGCATCTAGAGCCAATTTAGAACGCTCTTCCATTTCGTAGTAAGCTTCAACAACAGGTACTTTTTCCTCTTCAGCAACATCCTCTTGTTCATTTGAGAAAAGCTTCATCCCACTATCTGCTAAACCACCAGCTGACTCAGCAGCAAGGGCTGTGGCATTTTCAGACGCAATGATTGCTAACTCCGCCACCTCAACGGCAATCTCCGCTGCCAGTTTTACGTTTTTATCGAATATTCCAGCAGAAGCACTGTTATAAGCATCTACTTTCGGTGTAATCTTTTTATCAGCTGCTTTACCTTCATCGAATTCGCTCATTGCAACGCGAAGTTCCTCATCTGATTTATCTGCATTTACAGCTAAGAAGCCAGCAACATCTCCGTGCTTAGATGCCAGCATTCGGTAGTCATTAAACACCGAACATTGACGCTCTTGCAATGACACCATTATTTTTGATGCTTTGTCTACAGCAAATGATACTGGTGTGAATTCGGTCCCTAACTCTTGACACTTCTGAGTAAGTTCCTTACTTAAAGCTTCGCGATCTACCGTTGCTGATTCCATACCTGGAATAGATGAACAACCAGCCATTACTGATACAACCAAACCAGCCAGGATTGTTTTCTTTATCATTTTTAAGTCCTTTAGTTAAACAATGTATAAATCGAGTTTTCACTCAGTATTTTAGTTATTTTTTCTTGTGCTATTTCGAGAGCCTTCTCTTTGCTAGCAGCCTCTCCGGTTTCCGACAAAATCTTTTGACTAACCACAACATTAGGCTTTTTTTCTTCAAAAATTTTCAAAATTAGTTCTTGCTTAGCTATATATTTATTATTTCTTCGACCTTTTCTAACATTACCCTTAATATAAACAATAATGTCTCCTTGCGAAGTAAAGCCTACTTTATCAGCTAATAAAGCACTTAATTGCCTGGAGTAGTCATCTGAAGCAGTCCGAATGGTAATGTCGATATTCTGAATACGCTCGACCGTCTTACGCTCGAGCACAATCTGCTGCTGATGGAATAACCTCGCCACACTATTATCCAACGAGGTTAGGACTAAGATCGATTGATGACTTTTATTTAATAGTCTTTCGGCTTCAGCGAAGGATAGTGCACTTTTCCAGCCGTCACCTTGCTTTATCGTATACTGCTTGGCCAATTGGTGTTTCTGTTCAATATCACGTGACAGCTGATCACTCCATGTATCTTTATGGATTCTAAATTCAAACTTACACTCAAAACCATCGCAAGATGACTTAACCAATTCCATATTACTGATATTAATCGGTATCGAAGAAATTTTAGATGTAGTATCCATGGTTACGTCATGACTACCAGACTCCTGCTTTTCTCCATTTATAAACTCTGTTCTGGTTTTATATTTCTTGGAAGCTGTTTCCTCGACCTCCACAGTACTAAACATCTGAAGAGCTAATTTTTCCTTGGCATCTTTTTCAGCTTGTTGTTGATTTTCACCGTATCCATAAATATACAAGTATGGGCCAGCGAACGACGAATACGACACACCCAATAAGCATGAAATGATAAGCGGCTTGAGTTTAAAATTACTTTTTCTCACATAGCACCTTTGAATTGAAGGCTGGCCCGGGCATTCCCCTAATGTATGATAGATCTAATCCTTAGCTTGAATTTCTTTAAACTAAAAATTGATTTATAACTGCTCATTAAGTTAATTTGACTTGTTAAACACCGACTGGCAAGCACGCACAGCAAATAGGCTCATAGAAACACGTTTAAGTTATTTATTACCACTATTGTTTGCAACAAGATAGCGACAGTAATGAGTTATAGATCAAGGAACCGTGTATTCTTTTTGTATTTCAACCACCAAGGTGTACTCTTCAATGTTAACCTCACGTCTCTACTAGGCAGGAAAAATACTGGTGCTCTCCTGTGAACCAAAGCCTCTGTTTGGGCTTTATACCCAATTTTCATGGAAGCGTTTCTTTGTTAGCTTTACGGGCCCGCCCTAGGCGCTCCGCAAACATGGTGCAACCCTCTAGCTACGCGCCATAACGCATTAAAAACCAACGTTCTAGATACGAGGCGGCTTCCAGGGTTACAGAAATCCGCGAGAGCTTTAAGTAGACAAACTAGCTCCCCGTAGTAGTTTGCTACCTTATTTACAATTCCACGCACTCCACTTTGCTCATCAACCAATCATCAACCTCGCTTTCAAGCCAGGCTTTGCGTTTGCCCATAACGGTATAGTTTCCAGGGAATTCACCCGCTTTGATTAAGAGATAGATACTGCTGCGGCACAATGTTGTTTTATCCATGACTTGCTGTAGTTTTAAAAATCTCAATGGTGCTTTATTCAGGGCATGCTGCTGTGAATATTCCATAATGGTAATCCTTATGTATTAACTCGTTCATACCAAGGACTCACTATTATTTTTTTACCTAGATATCCCCTACCTCACCCCACCAACCTGTATTCAAAATCCTTTCAGATATATTTCATCACTACGCATAGCCCAATAAACAAAGCTAAGGAGGCCCCTATGCGTACATCTCGACCAACCATTCCAACTAATAACCACTATCCAGCTCACCAAACCTCTAGCCTCAATGAGTTACTAGAGAACGCAGCTGAAGCGCTCGCACAAAAGTACAAGCGTGAAGGTACCTTCACTAATCCTGAGAACGTGAAAGAGTATCTACAGCTAAAGCTTGGCTCGTATGATCGTGAAGTGTTTGCACTAATGCTGCTAGATAACCAGCATCAGCTCATTCGTTTTGAAGAGCTGTTCTTTGGCACCATCGATGCGGCAAGTGTTTACCCACGTGAAGTGGTGAAAGCTGCACTTAACGTAAATGCTGCAGCGGTGATCTTGGCGCACAATCACCCCAGTGGGATTGCGGAGCCCTCTAGAGCAGACAAGCGCATCACTAGCAAGTTGGTCGATGCGTTGGGGCTTATTGATGTGCGAGTGCTCGACCACATTGTAGTTGGTGAGCATTGTGTTTCTTTTGCTGAAAGGAGCTGGATATGAATAACCATCAATCAGTCTGTAAGAGTAAGGAGGCGCATATGCAAGCTAAATCATTACTCAACGACACATCAAACAGTTTGTCATTTAACAAAGCCGCTTTACCCATCTCCAATGCGTTATTGAAACGTTTGGCTGATGTGTTGAACCAACACACTGAAGTGGTCAGTGACAATTACATCGTGATTAACTTTAGAGACAAAGACTACAGTGCTGAAAACGGTGGCTACCATCCTGTTGAGATTTCATTAAGCAAAGATGCCCACAATCACTACACGATTTTGTACATCACTGACTTTAGTTTCTGCGGTGGCCCCTACCCCGAACTTGAGCGAGATATCGACTTTGATTTTGGTAACTCGGCGGCTTTTACTCGGTACGGTGGCTGGGCGAGTATTTGTTCACCCGCGATTGTCGAGCTCTATCCATTGTGGGAAGACAACTTTATCGCCTACCTCGACACCGACACTTACGACCAAATTGAAGTACGAGGTCATTAGGCGTTAGTTCACCACAACTCAAACGGCACTTTCCAACAACATCCACCAGCACAGATAACGGCTGATACTGCTGCTTCCCATATTGTTAAAACGGGAAGCTTCAATCCCTTGCTACATAAGGGTTTGGCGGTATCGGCCTCTCTGAGCTTCCCAAAACAC
>NZ_JACJFF010000053.1:0-35692 GCF_014164465.1 Vibrio sp. SG41-7
CTTCAAGGAAGCCATAGACCAATTTTTTACTGTAACTCTTCCAGAGATTGCAGGTTCGTTGACGTCTCGAATCAATGACAATTTTCAGGTGTTTAAGCCTGCATCTTCAAGTTGATTGGGTATAATCAGAATACCCTTCAGCACTAGTGCTAGACTTCGACCAATACTAATGCCCGAATGGAAGGTCTGAATAGTTTATTTCAAGCCGCTAGGCCGAAGGCTATAGCCTAGAGAAATACAACCACGCTCATCACTATGAGCTACATGATAGCGAGCCCCGATGCTGAAATATTGAAATCCACTTGAAACGTCGAAGAACCTTTTATATTTTCAAATAATTCCCCTTAGCAACAGGCTCCTTCAAACGTGGTTCTGTACATTTTTAAATAAGACCTTGCTGCACTTTCCCAAGTGAATCTTTGTTTCATGGCGTGAAGCTGCACTCGTTTAATTTCGTTGGGGTTTTGTGTGTATAACAATAGAGAACGATGTAAAACAGTAAGTAAAGCTTGAGGCGTGGGGTGTTCAAACGCAAATCCAGTGGCAACTTCGGGGTTATCATCATAATGATGTACAGTATCTTTTAAACCGCCGACCGAGCGTACAATAGGCAGAGTGCCATAAGCCATACTATAGATTTGATTTAAACCACACGGCTCAAATTCGGATGGCATTAGAAAAAAATCGGAGCCGGCTTCAACTAAGTGCGCGAGCTCATTATTATAGGCTTCAACAAAAGCAAATTTGTCTGCGTTGATCTTAGATAACTCTCTAAGTTGGCTCGATAAAGCTGGCTCTCCTGTACCAACAACCACTATTTGAAGATCATTTTTCAAAAACTCATTAATAATGGGAAGAAGGTAATGAATACCTTTTTGATTCGTCAATCGGCAAACCATCCCATAAACAGCGCAATCAGCTTGAGGCAAGCCGACATCTTGCTGAAGTTTTTTCTTACAAGCGGATTTCCCGCAAGATAAACTGTGCTTTGTCGACTTGTACTTTCGTGGGAGGTATGGGTCAACCTCTGGGCTCCAGTCATCATAGTTACAACCATTTAAAATACCCCAAAGGTCTTGTGAGCGATGCTGAAACTCATGAGCCATACCATGACTACCGAGTTCCGTTTTTAGCTCTTCAGCATACGTTGGGCTGACTGTACTAATTTTATCTGCAGAGAGAACCCCCGCCTTTAACATTGAGACATGAGAATCACTCACGGCAGAAATTTTCGAATGACAGCTATGCATTTCAGGTAGACATTGTAATTCGTCATATGAAAATACGCCTTTGAACACAGCATTATGGATGGTAATCACACTACACATCTTTTTATAAAAACCATGCTCTCGATAGCGAGATTTCAATAAGAATGGAACAAGACCGGTATGCCAGTCGTTTGCATGGATAATATCAGGTTGAGTCCCCAACTTAGGCAGCATATCCAAACAAGCAGCACTGAAAAATGCAAAACGTTCCCCATTATCAGCATAGGCTTGGTTATTTTCTGCATACATTTCAGAGCGCCCGAAGTACTGCTGACATTCGACTCCCAAAACATTAAGCCCGTCAAAATTGAGAGTCTTAACCTGATAAGCCGTGTGAGGCCAATGCTCTAATTGCGTTGAAAGAATCACTTCAGCCGACTCAATATTAGCGATTTTACTGTATGCGGGTATGACCACACTAACGTCTTGTTTAAGGGCTTGTAATGCTTTGGGTAAGGCCTTAGCCACATCAGCTAGGCCGCCGCTCTTAATTAAACCATCAACTTCAGTTGCTACAAAAAGTATCGAAAGATTCTTAGTCACCAATTTTCTCCTGTAGAGATTACGATTTACGCATTTAAAGTATGCTGCCTTGTTCAAGGTCATCGAAATTATGAATACCGTGTTAAATCTATAGAACAATGGTTCCTGTTTTAGTAGATAATTTGTAGAACACGGTGGAAAGAGGTGGCAGGCAAAGCGTTAGAGATTGAATTAGGCCTTCACTGCTCTCATCTTGAGTCTGAACTGTTTTCAACGTTGAAAAGTTACTGCCGTTGTACTTAGCATCATCGGTGTTTAGTATAAGTTCATATTTACCCGCCAAAGGTACACCTAATCGAAAACGCTCTTGGGGTATGGGTGTAAAGTTTGTGATAATTAAGATACGCTCACCATCGAGGCTTAGGCGTTCGTGTGCCAAAATTGACATTTCGTTTGCATTTTGTAAACGCCACTCAAAACCTTTCGGCTCACAGTCTAATTCATATAGCGCCTTTTCTTTTCTGTAGAGTTTATTAAGATCACGTATCAGAGTTTGTATACCTTTATAACGTTCAATGCCTAATAAGAACCATTGCAGCTGAGCATCATGATTCCATTCCGCCATTTGACCGAATTCAGCCCCCATGAAGTTCAATTTCTTACCGGGCTGGGCATACATATAACCTAAATAAGCTCTTAGGTTCGCCGTCTGTTGCCACTCATCCCCTGGCATTTTGCTATGGAGAGAGCCTTTGCCATAAACCACCTCATCATGAGATAGGGACAATACGTAGTTTTCACTGTGTGCGTAAACGAGCGGAAAGGTAATCGTATCGTGGTGGTACTTACGATTAATAGGATCTTCTTGAATGTAAGATAAGCTGTCGTGCATCCATCCCATATTCCATTTAAAGCCAAACCCTAATCCACCGTTAAATGTAGGCTCAGAAACGCCGGGGAATGCTGTTGATTCTTCAGCAATGGTCATTGCATTTGGAAAGTGCTTGTACACCTCTTCGTTCATCCATTTAAGGGTTGCGATGGCGTCATAGTTCTCATTGCCGCCATTCACGTTTGGAATCCATTGATCATGGCTGCGCGAGTAATCTAGGTAAAGCATTGAAGCTACTGCATCAACACGAATACCATCTACATGAAATTGTTCAAACCAGTAAAGTGCGTTTGATATTAAAAAACGACGTACGTGTTCTCGGCCTAAGTCATAAATGTACGAAGTCCAATCTTGATGCCATCCTCGGCGAGGATCCGGATCGTGGAAGAGCGGTGTTCCATCAAAATATGCCAAACCATGTTCATCACTTGGGAAGTGGGCTGGTACCCAGTCAAGAACGATACCTAAACCTGCTTGGTGGCATTGATCGACAAAGTATTTAAAGTCATCCGGAGAGCCAAAACGACTGGTTGGTGCGAATAGACCGACAGGCTGATATCCCCAAGAGCCGTAGAACGGGTACTCTGAAACCGGCATCAGTTCAATGTGGGTATACCCTAAGTCTGTTAAGTATGGGATCAACTCCGCAGCCAATTCTCGGTAATTGAGAAAACCGCCGTCGGTGTTACGTTTCCAAGAGCCAATATGCAGCTCGTAAAACGATAAAGCCTCTTTACGTTTTTCTGTCACAGGACGATTTTGCCATTTAATATCATTCCATTCATAACGATTGTGGTCGTAGGTCACGGAGGCAAATGATGGGTACTGTTCAGCATGTGCACCCCAAGGGTCTGCTTTATGCGGTAGGTTTTCACCATTTGGCCCTTTTAATTCAAATTTGTACAATGAACCTTCTGGAAGATCCGGGATAAAGATCCCCCAGAGACCGTAGTCTAGACATTGCATCGGGGTACGCCTGCCATCCCATTGGTTAAAATCCCCGATGAGACTGCATGCCTTTGCGTGGGGGGCGAAAACTAAGAAGCGAATACCAGATATTGTTTTACCATCACGCTCGAAAGTGACAAATTGAGCCCCCATTTGTTTGTACATCTCTTTTGGAGTGTGTAGAGCGTCATAGGAAGCATATAAGCCATGATATTGGTATGGGTCGTCAATAATCTGTTCTGTATCTCCCCAGTTAACAGAGAGTAGGTAATGAGTTTGGTGGAGATTGATCGCCTGAACAAGAATAAAGCCATTTTCTCCTTCTCGTTCTAGTACAATCCGCTTATTCTCAAGGATTAATATGACACTTTCAGCCCCTGGCATCCAAACTCGTAACGAGACTTGCTCTGATTCGATGAACGGACCAATAAAAGAAAAGGGGTCAGCAAAGGAGGCATGTGAAAGTTGTTCATATCTTTGGGCTGTATTTCCCGAAATGTTATTTTTCAATTCAATTGTCCTCTAAAAACAGTCATTTTTGGTGTTCAGGCTCTGATATAACTCAGGGTCGTTAGATAACAAACATGTTGCATTCTGAGGCTAGTTTAAGTGTCGACAGTAATCTACTTACGAGATAACAACAGTTGTGTTCCGATTTCGTCGTTAACGTAGACCTCTTCAAGTTGGTATCTTCCAAACTCTTTAATCGCTGAAATTAACTCCTGAAGTCGGGATGTTTTAAGTGTAATCGATAACGGTTTTATCTGATTGTTTTGTGCATCAAAACCTTTCTCGATCGCGTCACTGCTCATATAAATGATATCGGGCTCCATTGTCTGATCTTTGCACTTTATTTTTGAACCAAATTGATGCTGTTCTGACAGTTTCGAAAATAAAATGTATAACTCATCTGCATGAGACCAACGGGCTTCGTAATCAAGGTTTGCTTGATTAATGAAAAGCAATTTTTGCTCCATGTTACCATTTAGGCTACGACCAATGACTAGAAGTGCTTTTAGCTCTTTTTTACAAGCTGTGAATTGAGGATGTTTGACCTTAGGTTTAAGATACTTTGTGAGAAAAGCATTTCTTTTTTTTACGCTCCAAAAGCCTCCGCTCAAGTTGATCGCTGAATACAGGGCTATTAATGAAAGTGGAATTAATTCATTAAGCGCTTGATAGTGTTTCCAATTGCGGTGTTTCGACCAAGTCATGAAAATGACACCTCCCTACATTAAAGGTGAAGATCCACTTAAAGCTTTATTTATAATCCTGAAATGTAAAAGACATTTAGAAATGCTGGGGTTTTTAATTGATCTAAATCGTTAACGTTCCTTTTTATTCAGTTAATCATAATCAACCACGGGTTTCCCCGTGATTGTCGAGATACTACCAGGGGAAACCTATTGTCGCCTAAAGGAGCATTCAAAAAGAATGTTTCTTAAATTAGGCCTCAATGTAGGCACCTTTTGGAATGACCACTATGCCATTTTCGGATACATGGTATCGCTTACGGTCTTCAGAAAGGTTAATGCCAATTTGAGTACCTGGAGCTATGGTGGCACCTTTGTCTACAATCACTCGATGAAGAATACAATTATCGCCAATTTTGACATCACCAAGTAAAATGGATTCGGTGATATCACAATCTGCTGCGACGTTACTACGAAATCCAAGTACAGATTTCTCGATACGAGAGTCGCGAATATAACTGCCGTTACAAACTAAGCTATCGATAACCTGGACACGTCCATTTTCAGAGTCGGTAAATGTCGCAGGTGGTAAGGGAGGGTAGTAGGTATGTAATGGCCATTTTCTATTATAGAGAGAAAATGGCGCATCCTTCTCAAGAAGGTCCATGTGAGCTTGCCAATAGGCATCTATCGTACCAACGTCACGCCAATAAACTTCGTCTTTCTCACCCGTAATACGGTTTGTACTGAAGTCGTAAACAAATACATTTCCTCGCGGGAACATTTTGGGAATTATATCTTTTCCGAAATCATGGCTGGAATTCTCGAGGCTTGCGTCCTCGATTAACTCCGCAAAAAGCGCTTCCGCTTCAAAAACATAATTACCCATCGACACCAATGCAAACTCAGGATCGCCTGGGATGTGTTTGGGAACTACTGGTTTTTCTTCAAAGCCAATCATACGACCGTCACTATCGACTTCAATAACACCAAACGAGGAAGCTTCAGCCAGCGGCATTCGTAAGGCTGATACGGTCAGAGCTGCTTCTTTTTCCTTATGGAAATCAATCATCTGCTTGATGTCCATTTTATAAATATGGTCTGATCCAAAAATACAAACTTGTTCTGGCTGCTCTAACTTCATGAAATTTAAGTTTTGATAAATAGCATCAGCCGTACCTTCATACCAGCGTTTACCTGTTCTCATTTGTGCTGGGATAGGATCGATGAATGCCCCTGACAGGCCATTGATATTCCATGCCTTTTTCATATGAACGAAAAGTGATTGCGATTTAAATTGTGTTAACACATAAATTTTCAGTAAATCCGCATTAACAAAGTTATTTAAAGCAAAATCAATTAATCGATAACTCCCCCCGAAAGGGACTGCTGGTTTGCTTCGAGATTCAGTTAAAGGTCTCAATCTCGAGCCTTCACCACCCGCTAAAACCATACCTAAAACACGTGACATTGTTTACCTCGTATATCTTATTGATTAGAAGATGAGCACACTAGTTACTATCTATGGTAATTTGTTAACATTTATTGAAGAGATCGATTGGGTAGTAGTAAAAACTACAAGGACTATTTTGCTTGTCTGCGAGAGCTATACGCCTAGCGTAGAGCTAATCAAGAAAGCTAGCATGTTTACGATAGATACCCGCACTCATTTTGTAAAGACATTGTTGTATTTTTGTTATACCTTATTGTGTGTGCGAGCGTTCGACTGTATGCGCTTTGTTTACAACTCTATCCTTCGCTGACTTAATGATACTTACTACAGCGAACTACCCAACGGCAACATCGCTGGTCACTGGCTTTTCTCGCTTAATACGCAATAAAATAATAACTTAAGTTAAGCTGTTATTTTTAGTGAACGCTTTATGGCTTTAACAGTAAGTTACTGACTTTTGAGATAATATTTATAAGGATATCGAAATATGGCTATACACTCTCGTGCTGGGCAGAAAGCTCAGCAAGAAGATCTGCATAATATCCCGGCTCTAGTGGCTAACTATTTCTTAAAGCAACCGGATGCGACTAACCCAAACCACAAAGTTCAATTCGGAACTTCAGGTCATCGAGGTACAGCTGATAAATCAACATTTAATGAAAACCACATTCTCGCGATCGCCCAGGCGGTGGCTGAAATTCGCGCTGAGCAAGGTACCACTGGACCTCTATTCTTAGGTAAAGATACTCACGCTCTCTCTGAGCCAGCGTTTTCTAATGTAATCGAAGTGCTTGTAGCCAACGGTGTTGAAGTTATTATTCAAGAAAACAATGGCTTTACGCCAACACCAGGTATCTCGCACGCGATTCTTACGCATAACTTAGTGAATGACAAAAAAGCAGACGGCATTGTTATCACGCCTTCGCATAACCCACCACAAGACGGTGGTATAAAATACAATCCGACACACGGTGGCCCTGCTGAGGCTGAGCTAACTCAAGCGATTGAAGATCGTGCGAACGTCATCATTGCTGAGCAAATGAAAGGTGTAAAGCGTACTCCTATCGCACAGGGTAAACAGTCTGAGCTAGTGAAAGAAGTCGACCTAGTTGCACCATATGTAGCTGACTTGGTTAATGTCGTTGATATGGAAGCGATCCAGAAATCAAACATCAAGATTGGTGTTGACCCATTGGGTGGTAGTGGTATTGATTATTGGCGTCAAATCGGCAAAGCGTACAACCTAGATCTTACTCTGGTAAGTGAAGCGGTTGATCCTTCGTTCCAATTTATGTCTCTCGACAAAGATGGTGTGGTTCGTATGGATTGTTCTTCACCGTACGCAATGGCAGGCTTACTGGCGCTTAAAGATGACTATCAACTAGCGTTTGGTAACGACCCTGATTACGATCGCCACGGCATTGTCACGCCAACAGGCCTGATGAATCCAAACCACTTCCTAGCGGTTTGTATTGACTACCTATACCGTAACCGTGAAGGTTGGGGCAAAAACGTTGCAGTGGGTAAAACACTAGTATCAAGTGCATTGATCGACCGTGTTGTTGCTGACTTAGAGCGTGAACTTTGTGAAGTGCCAGTTGGATTTAAATGGTTCGTTGATGGTCTATACAACGGTCAGTTTGGTTTCGGTGGTGAAGAGAGTGCGGGTGCATCTTTCTTACGTAAAGACGGAACACCTTGGTCAACAGATAAAGATGGCCTAATTCTTTGCCTACTTGCGGCTGAAATCACAGCAGTTACAGGTAAGAATCCACAAGAATATTACGAAGAGCTTGCTGCTAAACACGGTGAGTCTAAGTATAACCGTATTCAAGCGGTAGCAAATGGTGCACAAAAAGACATACTTAAGAAGCTATCTCCAGAGATGGTTTCTGCTGAGACGCTGGCTGGTGACCCAATTACTGCACGCCTAACGCACGCCCCTGGTAATGGCGCTGCGATTGGTGGCCTAAAAGTGACGACGAAGAACGGTTGGTTTGCTGCTCGTCCATCAGGTACAGAAGACATCTACAAGATCTACTGTGAAAGCTTTAAAGGTGAAGAGCACCTGAAAGCAATTGAAGAAGAAGCTCAAGAGATTGTTAACCAAGTATTTGCAGCAGCTGGTCTATAAGCGAAATTTGATTACTAGAGTCATAACGTGACTACCACCCCATCGGGCGATGGGTTTACTGCGAAATTACTAAATATCTAAGTCCAGTTAACTTTGAACAGTAAAATGCCACATAATATGATTTCCAGCCTAGTTGGGACAAGTCAGTGAAAGAATACGTGATTTATTGGCTCTTACCGATAACTCTGCTATACATAATATACTCAAAAAAACTTTTAAAATCATACGGTCAAAGAGGATCTTACAATGAGATTAAAACAATTTATCTTCGGCACTTTTTTTGCCTTTACAGCAACCTGTGCAGTTGCCGCAAACTTAAATTCTGTAAAACAAGACTACCTAAAGACTGGGCAGAGTATCGTTGACATGGTTAATAGAGGTGATGTGGATACGGATAGCGTCAGAGCAAGTGTCATAGAACTCACACGCGATAGCGTATTATTAGCTCAAGAATATCTTGTGAAATACCCTGAAGGAAAAGCACTAATTACTGAAGTTATCAACGAAGTCGCCAGCTTAGATGCTTCTGGTAATGTTACTGGTTTAGGCCCTATGGCCGAAGACAGCTTTGACTACATGGAAAAACATTGGCACGACTTAGGCTTTATGGAAGGTAAAAGCTATGGCATTGATATGGAAGATGAGGATAACGAACATTTTACTGATCCTCTTCACGTAATGATTCACCCAATCATGGTATTACGGGCCGCACAAGACAAAAACTTAGATGCGATGAAAGCCGAAATGCAAGAAGGCATGGAGCAAATCGAAATCACAGTTAACGCTATGTAATTTCAATTTCATTTTTAAGGTTTGGGGCTTCTTACTTTATAAGCCCCGTATTCGATAAGCGAGGTTCTTCCGATGCAAAGAAGTTTCATCATGATTGTCAGTGTTTTCTGCTTAGGCCTTGCTATGTTGATCGTACTGATTACAACTAATTTAAATGATGTCACAAAGTTAATAGATCAAGAAAATAAGACAAAAGGCAGTTTCTATCGTGAAACATTTGAAGTAAACACTAAACTATTACTTATAAAGTCTAAAGTCCCTGATTTATTCACTGCAAACAACATCACCGAACAAGAATCAATAAATAAAGAAATTAACACCATATTTAACTCATTAGACCAAAATTTTAAGAATATGAGTCAATCACAATTTCACAGTCTAATGGATATCCCTATCGAAGATAATATTAATCCCACACCAGAAACTAATAGTAATTCCATTAACGAAACGTCATCTCCAAACTCACTAGGTGAACTTTTCAAAGAAGCATTATTAGAAACACAAGATGTTAAGAAGGTTTATGATGATGTCTACTTATTAGCTGTTAAGAAAGTAACACTACAAAAAGAGCTTCAACCAAGAAATAAAGAACTTTCAAAGCTCCTAAGAAGAACATTACACTTATCAGATCTCAACCCCAAAGCGTATAACGACTTTGTCCGAGGTGCTATCACAGTCACCTACACCAAATCGAACCGTGATGTTAAGTTTGCAGGTGATGCAAAGTTCAACAATGGATATAAAAAGCTCTTATCCATGGAGCTGACGAGAAAAGATCGCATAGCTTTAGAAAAAGTAAAATTAGCCTTCGATGAAGTCTACTCTAGAGCTCGAGTTTTGATTTCAATGTCAGAAGATAATGTCTATTTTAATAGAAAAGCGGATCACGCTATCCAACTGTTTGGAGACTTAGGTCAAGTTGTCACAAAAGCGTCAGAAGATGGGCAACAAGCCTTAATCTCAGATACAAAAAAAACCGTATTACACGCTCAAATGATAGCAGCTTTTATAGTATTCATTTGTATCACTCTCGCCTTTACGATTGCGAAGCGTATTCTTATAAAGATAAAGGGATTAGTAGCCAGAATGGATGAGATTGCCAAAGGCGATGGCGACCTGACAACACAATTAACAGAACAAGGAAATGACGAAATTGCACATGTCGCAAAATCGTTTAACGTATTTACTGAAAAATTAAGAGCAAGTTTAATAAAGGTATCTGACACTACTGAGGAAGTCAGGTTAGTTGCAGACCACCTTATGGAAAGCAATAGAACACTCACCAAGAAAGTCGGTAACCAATCACAAGCAACGGACTCCGTAGCCTCCTCCATAACTCAACTATCAGATATGGCTTCTGACGTTGCAGGTTTAACAGAGAGCGCTCTTTCTACAGCGAAAGACTCCGATCAACGTGCAAGTTCAGCTAATGCTGTTGTTCAAGAAGCGATTCAATCGATGTCACTCCTTGCAAGTGAGGTTGCGGAAACTGCCAATAGTATTGATCAACTAAAAAGTCATAGTGAACAGATTTCAGCGGTTGTCGATGTTATTCAAGGCATTGCCGAACAAACGAACCTACTGGCGTTAAATGCGGCAATAGAGGCAGCTCGCGCAGGTGAGCAAGGGCGAGGATTTGCTGTTGTCGCCGATCAAGTACGTACGCTAGCAAATCGCACTCAAGATGCAACTGAAGAAATCGTTACAATGGTAACTTCAATTCAAGATAGTGCTAACCTGGCGGCCGGTCAAATGATGAACTCTCAACAATCAGCCAAGCATTGTGTATTGCAAGTTGAGGAAACCAGTGAGGCATTAAATGCAATTGTAAACGGAATTGAAAAAATGAATGAGCTCAATTCTCACGTGACTGAATCTTCACAGAAACAGCACATCACTACTGACAATATCAATAAAGATATAGACTCGATCAAAAAAATCGCCCAAGAAACAGAAGAGTTTGCAAAGCAATCCAACGAGGTGTGTAATGGATTACATGAACAAGTCAACCGCGTTGTATCCGTATTAAAAGAGTTCAAGTACTAGGCCATACTAGCAATCTCGCAGTAAACTCTCGCTCTAGGGCGGTGAGTAGTCACTCTTTCTAGATATAAAGCTTCCAATGGACTACAGCCTTGTAATGAACATCACATTGTTAATCAGAATGACAACAAATGCAGAAGCCTCCATTAACAGAGAAAGGCTAGCGTGATAAAACGATTAGACAGACTCTAAAAGCTCTTTATCAATCACCTTTAAACACTTCAATAGTCTGGCTTGCCGATAAAAACCTAGAGATGCAGATTAAATCGCAAGAGAGTAGAAATGAGATCAGTAAAACACAGTATAGGGCTAAGCCTAATAGCATTAGCTCTTCTTTTAGGTATTTTATGTGTCGCAAACTTTGCACAGGCAATGGATTACTTCCTCAGTGAAAATGAAATTTTATACCGGGATGAAGCCATCATCTTCACTCTCAGCACAGTGCTATCGCTCATCAGTGTTTTCTTCGGCTCACTTGCGTTGGCACTGGGGATTATAGAAGATAGTATAAATAAGCTTCATCAAAAACTTCTCGATAAACTCTAGTGGAAAACCCCTCTGAAAGCACACAAGCTTCCAGAGAGGTTTAGGGGGTGTTCTTCGCTTCCTTTGTCACAACTTTAAACACAAACATAAAATGAAAGGCAGGCATAACGACTTATGAACTTTATTAAGAAAACGCTCTCCAAAACAACTTTGATTGCAATCCTAGTGGCACCTTATGCAGTTAATGCCGCTTCAGTATCACAAGTACAGCCACCTTCATCGTTACAGTCTATTATTGCATCTCTCGACTTAACAGAGCAGCAGCAGCAGCAAATATCAAGCATTGCTAATGACTATCGAGCAAACTTATCTGCAGAAGACATAGCGGAAGCTCGTGAGCTAAAAAGGAAGCAGCTTCGTTTAATCATTCAAACCGAGCTTGACGAAAGTGCCCTTGAAGAGGTGATCACTCAAGCTCAGCTCAAGCAAAAAGAGTTTATCATTAATGATATAAAATTAAACAATAAAATCTACAACATTCTAACCAAAGAACAACAAGATAAATTTAAAGCCTCTATGAGGTCATTGATGCCTCAACTCTAGAGTCACAGGAAAAGCATCAGAATAGCATATAAATCAATAAGGCAGCTCTCTTCAAAAAGGGCTGTCTTGTTCATAGGCACTTAAACAGCCCATTAACCGCGCTTATGTTATTCACACTTATCTCGCCATCACAGTAAGTCAATGTTCAAAAAGAACACAAGTAAAAGACTTGAAAGCAAAGAGTCATTGTTCGAAAAGCCGTCACTCTACAATCAACAACTCTAAAGAAGTTATCAAGCCTTTAGCACGCTAAGGGAGCTATTGCTTACTGCGATCGACTATTAGCTTTCTTTCTGTTGTGCTCTTTTCAGCGCTGGGCGAGCCGTGCATCGCTGTACATAATCCATTAGGTTCGTGTGCGAGATATCTTGCTGGAAGCTCAACGCCCAAGCTAAGGTATGAGAAATCAAGATATCGGCAACAGAAAAAGAGTCACCTAAAATGTACTCTTTGTCACCTAACTCTTGGCTCAACACAAAAATAGCATTTTGAAACTCAGACTGACATACCGGTAAAATGCCATCTTGACGCATGTCTTCCGGGTAGATAAAGCTGTGCTTAGCCATCGTCCACAAAGGTTGCTCAAGCTCACAAAGCGCAAAAGAGCACCATTTAGTACAAAGTGCCTTTTCTCGATTGTCACTCTGATCGTTAGGTTTGATTTGGCCCTTGCCGTGCTCCTGAGCTAAAAACTCTAAAATCGCAGCCGATTCCGAAAGTACAAAATCGCCGTCAACGATCGCTGGCGTTTTACCGGCTGGGTTAATTGCCAAATACGCATCAGACTTATTTTCACCCGCGGAGAAATCCACTTTTTTAAAGTTATATTCCAGGCCTAGCTCTTCCGCACACCAAAGCACACGAGTAGAGCGGCTATTTGGCGCGCCATAAATATCCATCATTGATTCTCTCCAAAATTCTGATTATATAAAAAAGCAAAAGCACCAGAACGAGCCTGGTGCTTGATTTATGTTACCGTGGCTTTCGTTAGAATGTGCGGCTGTATTGCAAGCCGATCAGGATTGCATCAGCACGAGTGGTGCCGGTTAACGTCCCTTCCCCTTCAACTACATCGACATCTTCACTCATTAAGTAAGTGAAACCGAAGTCAACATTCGATTGGGTATTAATGTGGTAGGTGGTACCGAACGAGAACCAATGGCGGTCAGAGTCTGGCACCGAGATTGAGGTTTTCTCATCTTGGGCACTGGTGTCGTACATGTAACCGGCACGCAGTGTCCAGTCGCTGTTGAGGTAATAGGTGGTACCAATCGCGTAGTGCCAGCCGTCTTGCCAGTCATACTTAGATGAATAACTCGAACCTTGACCAAGAGGATTCGTTGGACTAGGATCATCTGCAATGCTCCCTTGACTCAGGTTACTGAACTCAACCGTATCAAATTCCCCCCAAGAAATGTATTCAATACTGTAGTGCACCGCCCACTTGCTGTCTTCCAGCTTGTGGTAGCCCGAGAACTCCAGCATGTCCGGCAGGCTGAACGACACCTCTTGGCCATAATCATCTTCGGCAGTGAAATCTGGGCTGTAGTGGTACGCCAAACCAAAACGGTTATTCTCGTCTAGCTCATACACAGTGCCGAGGTTAAAACCAAGGCCCCAACCGTCGGCGCCATCGATATTCATGTAGCTAGTCTCAGAACCAGTAGCAACTAGTCCTCCTCGCTGAAATGTGCCTTGACCGTAGATAAAGTCTAATCCTGCACCCACACTCCACTGTTCATTGATACGGTAAGAGCCCGCCACACCTAAGTTATAACTCGCGATTTTCGTGTTGCCTGCGAAAAGTGGAGCTGAATAATCTGTTGGGAAGTCGGTTTCAGTACCAAAGTTGGAGTAGGCGTTCACGCCCCACGCGAACTGGTCATTAACCGGGACAATCAGGTGAAAGTTTGGAACGTAAGAGGTGCCACCAACATCATCCGTATCTTCAGGGTTTTGGCCAAGGACATACGTAACATCCGTCACTTCAATGAATGAGGTGACTTGTTCGATACCAAGCGACATTGAAGTGCTGTCGAACAGGGCCATCGCTGCTGGGTTACGAGCCATAACGGAAGCGTTATCTGCAATTACCGCATCACCGGCAAATGCACGGCCTAAGCCAGTTGCCGATTGTGCATTAATTTGAAAGCCAGCGGCGAACGACTGAGTCGAAATCAGAGTTGCGACTAGGATTGAGCGCGTTAAGTAAGTCTTTCTCATGTTACCTCTATTATAATAAGGTTTATACGTTAGGATAGAATGTCATACGATGATGAACCACTACTCTGTCAAAAAGTTCTAACGACAGCGATATCTCACACATTGTTGTTGAGCTTTATATACGTGTGAAATAACTCTACTTATTCATCAACTTCTTAACAAGACTATTATTATGATAAAAAAATGGCCACTTTGCTTGCAAGCCCCCACTAATTTAATTAATTATATCAAAAAAAATTTAAAACTGACGTGTTATACCAACTTTTAACATAATCAAATAAGGAAAACGTAGTATAGGCTCCCATCTATTTACTCTTTATAGATAAACCGCCCTCCGCGGTAAAGCTTATCTTCACTCGAATAGGATTATCACCATGCTTCGTAAAGCAACGATATTATTAACACTGACATTAACGGCGTGTTCTACTATTAATACCGATATCAATCATGAAGCTGACTTTTCTGCCTACCGTTCTTTCGAGATGGGGAACAACACCGAGGTGATCAAAACTCTCGATGAACAGCGCATTGAAGCCGCCTTGGCACAGCAAATGGCGCAAAAAGCGTTAAAACAAGTTGAAGAGCAAGGCGACCTACGCGTGCAATACCAGCTCACTGAAGAGTCTGAACTGGTTTCTACAGGTTCGGCCATTGGATTTGGTTATGGTATCAATAATCTGCATGGAACCATTGCCATGCCAGAGCGTTATGAAGAGCGCAAATACGGTAACTTAATGGTTGAACTGATCGATACGCAAAAAAAACAAGTGGTTTGGGCTGCCTACTCAAGCCAGAAGCTGACACCGACAATGAGCACAGAGAAACGTGAAGCACTCATTATGAATGAAATCACCAAAATGTTTGAGCACTACTCTATCGATAAACAAGTGATTCCGACAAACTAACGCAATTGGAGGCACAGAGTGGCGTGCCTCTGGGCCTCACTACTCTACCGGCTTGTCTATTTGTATTTCGTTTACTAGAACGATAGCTCTAATTATCGTTAACGCTGCCGTGTCGTTACCACCAGAAAGTCCGAGAATATGTTTAGATCAACTACTGCCACTAAATAAAACAAGCCATAATTTTATGTAAAATTAACAGAGCTTCACCTGACACTGTCTATTCCCCACTCCAAAAAACCAACAAAGAGAAGAATTCAATGAGCAATATCGGCACAAAGTTTATTCTCGCACAGCGGTTCGTATTCGACCCAAGCAGCAATTCACTTGTTGATCAAATGAGCGACGGTGAAGTCATACGTCTTGGTCACAATGAAAGCCGCATTCTCCTGATGCTGTCAGAAAGACCCAATACAGTTATCACTCGCAAAGAATTGCATAAGTATGTTTGGCGAGATCAAGGCATTGAGGTTGATGACTCAAGCCTGACGCAAGCCATATCGACACTGAGAAAGCAGCTCAAAGACTCGATCAAGTCTCCAGGTTTTGTCAAGACAGTGCCTAAACGTGGTTACCAACTTATTGCGACCGTTGAGCGTTCTGCCCTACAGTCATCAAATGCTCAACCAGCAACCACTGAGATTGCAGAAAATGACGTAGAGCCTAACCTAATGTTTGCAACGCCGAGAGTGGCAGAAGAAGCAATGGCTGATACAGTTGAGCCTGAGTCAATGATAAAAGTTCAAGAGACTAAGGTGAAAATGGAGCCAACAATAGATCCTGTTGTAGTCCCGACTAAATGGCTAACATTTGGGTTATTGCTTGCCGCTTTCATCATGCCAATTATCGCTTTAACGTTAACTAAATCGGTAGAGTCCGAGTTCAAAACATTGGCTGAAGTCGACGGTGTAAAGATTCTATCACCGGCTAACCACCCAGATCTCAGCAGTAGGCTGCCAACGATTGAGAAGTGTGTCTTACGTTACAATACTAATCACACTGGTATGCTGAAGCCGACTGAAGTGATTGTAATAGGCGGAAAAACCGAAAACCTTGCTCTAAACTACATTCACTCACTGGATTACTCTAGCGAAAATATAACCCTAAGAATTTACGCAAACCAATCGTATGTAAACGACATTTGTAATGGTGATCTGTAACATGAAATTAAAAGTATCAATTATTTTACTGATTCTATCTGCATTTGGGAGTGGTTGGTTATATTGGAACACCGATGCGAAAATAGAGCGCTTACTCACTCGGTATGAATGGCAATCGAAAATGGTGACACTGATTAGCGATAACAAGCAAGCTGACTCAATCGGCCCACTTCGCAGTGTTGAAGTATCATCGAATGCGAAATACCTTCCCAATGGCACATACCTGAGAATGTCAGTGGTTAGACTTTACAGTGCTCAAACTGAACCTGCGAACGTCATCAATATCTCAGAAACGGGTCAGTGGGATATTAACGACAACTACTTACTGGTTTCGCCAACGGAGTTTAAAAATGTGACTTCGGGTCAGCGCCAAGATTTTTCTGAAGAACAATTAGAGTTGATCACTCAAGTCATTAAAATGAACGCACAGCAAAGCCGACGCATAGACATTGTCACCCCGAAGACACTGCTACTCACCAGCTTAATTCACGGATCTAGCGTACTGTTTTCAAATGATATTTGAATTTAAACACGTTAGGACACTAGTTCCCTACGTTCCACCCAAGTTACCTCAAAAACGCGTAACGAACTCCAAATTGAATCTGTGGTCCGTAGATACCATTATTCTTTGACGAAAGAGAGAACGCTGCACGCTCCGACACATGAAATCGACCACCAAATGTAAAAACAGAATGTTCTCCATTACTCCCCATAAGAGCATTCAATTCCAACCGAGCAGTAACCCAAGCTCTAACGCCAATATTTCCCTCGACAAAAACCTCATTACTCGAAGAAAATGAGTTCTTATTATAATGAAAAAGTTGCTGTGCATTTAAGTCAATTCCCTGAAGAAGAGGGCCGTAAACCTGAGGCCCTATATATAAGTCATAATTATCCTCTTCACTTTCACTATCTGTACTCGCTCCGGCTAAAATGGCTAAGCTATCATTTATATCCTTCTCCCCCATCCAAAGAAAAACCGTTAGGAGCCATCAAGAAAGAGACTTCCACAAAGTCAGTTGAAAAGTTGGCAGCAGCAACTGACTCGAAAGAAAATAAAACCAAAGACAACGAGGCTTCTTTTATAAATCCACCTGTAACTAAAATAACCACCTAAAAACAGTAATTCAGACTAAAAATAACATCGAACATTATCCACTATTTACGAAAGTTAGGAGTTAAAACGGCTGATTCACCATCATCCAAAGGTTAGCCCCCTCATTCGATACCCCTAAGTCGGTTCGAACCACAATACCACCAGCAAACGCTCGTAAAGAGACCCCGCCATCAAACTTCATGTCTGACGTTAGCGCCTTTACGCTATATTCATCAGCGACCTCCCCTACTTCGACAAAGCCAACCAGTTGAAACCAATCTAAATTCAAAAACTTCAACCAGCTGATATTTTGAATCGGGTTATACTTTAACGTATATCGGTACTCACCCGAGAGATACAGCGCCGCTTTATCATGGAAACGATACGAGTCGTATCCACGCATTCGATTCCATCCCCCTAAGTTCGCACCTTCATTATAAGGAGCAGCGCCATTGACATGCACACCACCACCATTTTGCTCTTCAACATTCCAAGTTGGTGAATACCCAGTCCAGAAATTAAAAGCCAGAATCCGTTGTGACGCAAAATCGCTCTTCCCTAAAGAAACATATTTACTGGCATCAAGTTGAACGAAGTTCCAATCACTGTCTGACTCTAGAATTGCCCCACCGGCGGAAAAACTGACATACTGGCGACTGCCTATACTAGGGTTGGGGTAAAAGTCGGTATTATCGTACTGAAGGCCAAACTCGACACCGTGAAGCTCCCCGCTGATTGTTGGCCCATCTTCGAAAGTTTGATAGCGGTTAAATTGGTTAACAATAACGGTTGTCGTTCCAACTTCAAGGGGGTTCCACGCTTTTGAGGTCGGCTGCTTAACGAGAAGGCCATTCGATACATCATATTTTTTGATGATGCTGTCGGCGCCATCACCCAGCGGCAGTATGTATTCAAACTTAATGTCGAGCCAATTAGAAAAGCCTGCCCCCTGAATGTATTGGTCACTGCTAGAGCCGGAGCTTCCCGGTATCGGCGGGTTATTGGCATTTTCGTAATACCCTGGCCCAGTGTAAGCGGTATTTTCTGGGTAGTAGGCATACATACCATAAGCAGAAATAAAGAGCCTTTCTAAACTTTCAACTTGATAGTTCCACACACCGCCCCCAATCGCGTAGCTGTCGTCCCCTCCCGTGTAAGCCGAGGCGCCAATTTGCATCTGCTCTTGACCTATACCTTGAAAAACGGCGCCAACCCCGACATTAAAGCCCATCGATTCGGTGTTAAAAGCATAAGGCAGAATTAAGCTCTCTTTTTTCTCATTGGCTTCATTCACACGTTCAAGAGTATACTTACCGGAGACAGGTGTCGCGCCTGCACTCGCAAAACTTAGCGAATAAAGAAAAACACCAAGCGCTTTGCCGCCCCATCGCCAATTTAAACGCTCACTCTTAAAATCCATTAACCATCTCTATCCATATAAAACCCATATAAAAACAAACTAACACAACAATACTTTAACAAACAAGAAGAGGATTAACGCCACGCGCGCAAGAGTACTTTTCGGTTATTCACACAAACTTCGGTTATTCAGATAAACAAAGGGGAAAGATTCCATCGAAATCTTCCCCCCCCAGAGACTGAAGTTCAACCAACAATACGGTTTTACAACTTCTGAATAAATTTCACCATTGCGTCATTCATTTGCGACAAGCCTGGCTGCTCAATAGGATAATGGCTCGCATTACCCAGCGTCACCATCTCTTTTTTAGCCGCGACTCTTTCCCAGAATGGTTCAGTCACCGAGAATGGCGTCCAGTTATCCTTTTCTGGCTGCAGCAGTATAATTGGGCACAAATCAAAGTCTTCAAAAGCCATCGCTGGTTCATATTCCAGCATGCTGTTGATGAACTCTAAGCTCACACTGGCTCCACCCGAGCATTTGTCAGACATCAACAACTTGAGTGCTTGCTTGTCATTCACGAGCGCTTCCATTTTCAAGAGCATTTTTACCGGAACCTTAACTTTTCCAATAAAGCCTCTTGGCAAGGCTGGTAGAATCTTAAACGAGATTTCATCCATCGTTGGCCTTGTTGACATTCTGCGACGTGCTGTTTCTGAAGCTGGGTCGATGAAGCACATCCCCATAATTCCGCTCACCAAGCGCGTTTCAGCGGCAATATGGTAGGCGAGCATGCCGCCAGCGCTTAGACCATAAAGAACAATCGGTCTACCATCGGCTTCCATTTCAGAACGAACCAAATCACAACCGATTTCCACCCAATCATGATACGTAATTCGAGGTTCATTATTATCGGTCATACCATAGTATGGCATATCTAGAGCAACCACTTCATACCCAGCGGCGGCCAAAGGCGCTCCTGCAACCAAGTTGAGCAAACGTGAATTGGTGCCAACACCATGTAACAAAATTACTTTATGAGAGGCGTTTGGGTTAGGGAACCTTTCTACATGCAGCGTGCTATTACGCCATGGAATAAAGCTCTC
Source organism: Vibrio sp. SG41-7 (assembly GCF_014164465.1). Lineage (NCBI taxonomy): Bacteria > Pseudomonadati > Pseudomonadota > Gammaproteobacteria > Vibrionales > Vibrionaceae > Vibrio > Vibrio sp. SG41-7. The sequence continues at coordinate 20,143 of NZ_JACJFF010000053.1, forward strand.
CTCAGGCGCAAAATCTTGCTCCCAACGATACTCTTGCGGTAAGAACTGTTGGACATCTACCCAAGCTGAATTTTGTTCTTTGTAGTATTTTTTCATCTTTTCACCATTTTACAAATGTGTATAACCGTATGAATCAAACAAAATGGAACCTTGATTCATGAATAAATCTTAATGACAAGCCAGTGCTAGGCTATTGCTATTCACTCTTTTCAAACGCATCTTCAAGTGACCAATAGATTCTTTTTTGTATCATCAACAACGAAAAGGTTTGTTTTGCCCCCTGCCTCTCAGCTAAAAGCGCTAAATCATTAAAGCTCACCTTCACTTCCCCACTGTCGTCTTCCCAAACAAGCAACTTTTGTGGGAACGCATCTAACCCCATCGTTTGTGCGTGCATCATCGCTTTTCCACCGGGTGCCGGTGCACCATACATGATCAAATAGGTCGGGTTTAATGCTATACCTTGATCGTTCGCCACACTCTGGTAATCAATTTGATTAAAAATCGTAACGTCATCGTTACCACTGATCACTTTAATCGCTTGCTTAACCGTATCATCGAAAGAGAGTTCGCTCGTTAACGTAATCACAGCATTATCTTTCATGTCATTTCGTGAAAAGCTTTTGAACTTAGAAGTGTCGATACCGTCTAGCGCTTGGCTCATGACTTGGTTATAACGTTCAATTTGTTGCTGACTAAACTGCACGTTATAACGTGCTTGCAAATAGTCCGAGTGGTTCCATATCAAGTGCGCCTCTTCTGCCTTCGCTTCTTGATAGGACAATAACTTCATCGGCATATCGAGGGCTATCAGAGGGTTCATTGCGACTAACTCTGCCTCTAGTGGCAAATCATGAAACATCACAACACGAGATGGAGAAAGAGGCTCACCAGCGGCATTCGCTAAACGAGAATGATCGATCGTGATAGACATGGATAAGTCTGCCTGACTTTCAACATTCTCAATCACAGCATCAGCTAAACGATCAGAGTCAATGTAATGCTGCTCTTCAACAGGCTTTGCAGCACAGCCAGCCAGTAGAGCGGTAAGCCCTAAAGTAAGAAAAGGATACATCTTCATATATGTTACACCATTCTGTTTATTTGGATAAAAAAGCGCCTAGTTTATGTTCAAGTAAGACTAGACGCTTTAGGGTTAGAATTTAAAGCCGGTCCGTGAAAGGCCGTCTAAAATATCTGCCCAGTAGTAAGTCAGATTCAGGCTAAAGGTACTCATTTGAGCATCTCCTGGTCCATCATCATTAATGGTTGTGGAATAACCGATCGAAGCATTTAGGTTACGCGTCAGGTCAGTCGCTACTGTCACACCGACACTGGACATTTCTTGGCCATCACCTTTAGTCGTACTGCCATCAGCACCTGTATTTGTATAATCCCCAGACTTAACGTAAGAGTAGTTTAAAGAGACCCATACATGTTGACTGACGTCATAAGTTAAGTGTGCCCCTAAACTATAGCCTAAGTCGGTACTTTGGCTGCCGCCATGAAAATCGTCGTTGTCACCATACCAAGTAATCGCAGGTAAAAGCTCGAATGAAGCACGCTTACTTGGTGCCCACACATCACCCAATTGGTACATCATCGGGAAGCCAACTCGCCCCCAAAAGCGGTTAGTCCCCATGTTTAAGGTGTTGTCTTCGTCGTACTCACCAAGAGGAACGCTTAAATCCAGCAGCAAGTCCATCTGAAAGCCTGGTTGGTAACGAATCGCTTTTGGCAGTTCATCCAACGCCGGTGTACCGATCAAGCCAATGGTGAACTCGAAGAAAGGGTCACCCACACCATTGGTAGAATCATAAAACGCCGGATAAGATGGATTATTCCCCACAGGCTGTGTAACCGTCGCATCCATACCACCAATTGGCTGTAAATAGGCTATACGAGCTGATCTATCTTGTATCGGGAAGCTGATCGAGTAACCCGCCAGCGCCATATTCCCTGATAGGTGCGTTGTACCATCATCCTGTGGTGTGCCATCCCCTAACGTTGGGTCGAGTGGGTTAATATTACCATCAAAGCTAAACCCCAGAATCGGAATTGCTTCGACACCCAACAGTGTACGCTCATAGAACCTTGGCGGTAACGTGATTGCACTGGCACTGGTAGAAACGATCAAACCGGTACCGATCAGGTATTTCGTCATGCTTTTTAAAGGTGGTGTTTTCATGTTGAATCCTTTCATCATTACTTCTCCTCTACCTGTTTAGGTTCCGCCATCATCTCTTGAGGTGGCACCCATTGTTTCTTATACAGGCCAGGTGGGTACTCTGAACCTTCATCATTACCTTCTTCAAAACGAAGTGGACCATCCCACCAATCGCTCTCGTGGTAGTTTCTGCTACCAAGAATAACGTTGTTTTTCACGACATATTCATTTTCATAAATGGATACAAGCTCGTTTAAGATCTCTGGATGTTGCTTCGCAAGGTCATTACGTTCAGACAGATCCTTTTCAAGATTGTAGAGTTTCCAAGCACCGTCACCCCAAGGCTTGATATTGTTTGAAATTTTCCACTTCCCTTTACGTAGCGCTTGCGAATTACCAGACTCCCAGCCAAACCAATCGTCACCCGTTCTCACGGTTGCAGAAGGGTCATTTAACATATCAAGCCAAGATTTAGCTTGAGTATAGCCATTTGGAAACTCTTGATTCGTCATGTCAGCTAAGGTCATAAAGATATCTTGAACATGCATAAAGTCATCGCGAATGGTTCCCGGTTTATAAGGGCTACCTTCTGCAGGCTTTAGAATCAGAGCATTACGAATACCACCTTCAAAGGTAAAGTCTTTATGCCCAAAAAATGGCGCAGCCGATACCTGAGCCCAACCTGGATCTAGCTCGGTATAGTTGTTCTCTGTGCCTTGTAGGCGAATATCACCAACATCAGACCAGTTTCTAGCTTTGAAGATGTAGTTCTTCGTACCAAACGTCGTGATTTTATCAAAGGTACCATTCCCCTCAGGGCCATTGTCACCAAAGAACAGAATCATGGTGTTATCATATTCACCGGTGTCTTTTAAGTACTGAATGACACGGTTAAGATGGTGGTCCATGTTAGTCATTAAACCAGCATAGAGTTCCATTTCGCGCCCTAATGCCGCTCTAACAATCGGTGCTAACATCTCACTGTCTGGTACGTACCAGTATCGCTCCGCAAGCTCGGTAAACTCAGGAATAATCCCCAGCTCTTTTTGTTTGTTATAACGAGCTAATCGTACGGCAGACCAGCCTTTATCATACTGCCCTTGATACATGCTTCTCCACGGTTCATCGACATGTAAAGGGTCATGGGGAGCTTGGTAAGATAAGAAAGCAAAGAAAGGCTTATCTTCGTTAGCTTTGTTATCTTTCATAAAAGACAGCATTTTATCGGTGTAAGTCTTACTCGAGTAATAATTGTCAGGTAATTCTTTCAGATACTTGCCGTCTTCAGTAAATTGTAACTTTGGTGCATCAGCCCACATAGCTAACATACTGTAGTGGCTGCCATGGTCATCAAGCATTACAAAGTCACGATCAAAACCTCTCGCTCTTGGGATCAGGTCAGGGAAACGACCCAAGTCCCATTTACCACTCACAAATGTTGTATAACCGGCCCCTTTCATAAGATCGCCTAGAGTGACAAACTCGTCGCGTAGAAAACCTTCATAACCAGGTTTGCCCTTTTGGTTTGGAGCTGTAAACAAGCCCATAGTACCCGCGCCGGCTCTATGGTGATCAACACCAGACATTAACGAAGTTCGAGTTGGCGTACACAAAGGATTGGTGTAATAGTTGTTAAAACGTAGCCCCTCATTAGCAATAGAATCCAGGGTTGGTGTTTGAATTTCACTGCCAAAAGCACCAACATCTGAAAAGCCCATATCATCGGCGGTAATAATTAAGATGTTGGGCTGCTTTTGTTCGGCTAACGATACTTGGGAGTACAGAAGCGTCGCCCCCATAATCAAACCGCTAAGTATTCGGTTTTTCCTTGTTGTTATCATATTTTTCTCCTGTGAGAGTTGCATACTGACTTGTAAAGACTACTTACACTGCTCTGTCTTTGTGATCCACTCAATGACCATTTCTGCGAATTCACGATGTCTATCTTGGTAACAGAAGTGGCCTGTATCCTTAAATACCGTAAGCTCGGCATTCGGCATTCGTTCAGCTAAACGCTCGCCATTATCGACATAAAGAATCGCATCTTGATCCCCCCAAAACACTTTCGTTGGGGTTTGGATTTTTTCCAAAAGAGGATCCACTGTCTCAATGCTTTTCTGGTAATCTTTAAACCACTGCATTACAGCTGGCATTCTCTCTCTGTAGGATGCGATATAGTCTGAGATCTCTTCTTTATTTGGGAGATAATTAGTATAGCAAATATTAATACACCCTTGGATTAAAGCGCCAGAGCCGGTCGCTCTGAATACCATTCTCCAAAACCCTGAATTCGCCATTTTACGAATGGCACTCGCATTAGAAGAAGGGTTAATCGCTGGGCCATCACCAACCAATAAACTTTTCACGCTATTGTCATACGTCCCTGCATAATAAAGCAGAGCAGGCATACCAACATCAGGTCCAAGGAAGTGTGCGTTTTCAATCTTGAAATGATCCACAAACGCTTTGACAAAATCACCTTGAGCTTTGAAGGTCATATGCTCAAAGCCACCGTCACTACCACCAAAGCCGGGCATATCATAAGCGTAAAGGTTATAACGTTTTGCGAGGCGACTCCAAATAGGAGCATACGCAATAATACTCTGTGGGAAAGGAGATAACAGAACAAGCGTCGGTTTATCAGGTGCCGCAGCGTGGGCGTAACGAATGTCAACACCATTGATATTGACAAACTTCAAAGGCATCGGATCCGGCGTGTTAAAGGTCGGAAAAGACGGGTAATTGTTTTTTCTTCGCATTTTCTCCATAGTTTTGTACTCGGAGGTCAACAACATCAATGCTGATGAATTGAAACGATCAAACATGCTAATTTTTTCGACTTTATTTTTCACACTCATACCCTCAATTTCAATTGGTGACGTTGACTTTTTATTGGTGAACACATTCAAGAGCCTAAGCTTACATTACAGAATCAATGAACATATTTCCAAGTCAGTATCAGAAGTGGAGTTCTATTCCAAACTTGGGCTTACTTGTCCAAACCCAGTGGCGCAGCTCAACCATTCACTCAAAAAAACACAAAGCAGTGTATATTTGCGACATCAATAAACAATATCATACAGGATTCATTAAACAAGTTATTCTACATATAAAACAACGACTTCAACTTAGAAAAAGTAGAACCCTATAACTCATCTTTTTAATAATAAAGCACAAAAATTGGAGCTTATGTACGTTTTTGGTAGATTAAATCAGTAATAATGGCTCTCTGAAGCAATTCGTTTGGAGCAAGAGCAACTTCAATTTCTGTGATAAAAAGCAGCCCGCCGAATTTGTGATGAAAGACCATTTGTTTAAGTTAAAAGAGAAAGTACATGAACAGCCCTTATTTCATTAGAGTAAACAGTTTAATGCGTCTACATTCCTACATGTTAAACACCTACTACACCAAACAGTCACTCCCTCAAAGTATCCCCCAAACGGCTTTCGCTCGCCCCTCTAACCTTTTGCCAGTTTCCGAAGTGTATAAACTGTTTGAAGAATTCGAGCGTGACACTCAAAACCCCGACTTTATGATAGAGGCTATCAAACATTTCAAATTAGAAGAGCTCAATGGGTTAGGGAAATGGATGTTCTCAGGGCACGATCTCATGTCAAGCATTAGGAAAATCAATTATGGTATGAGATGTTTTCAATCTGGCGCGCATTGGGTTGCCGCCCCTTCAGGCTCCATCATCAAATGGAGCTATAACAACTTATATGATGCCAAGCATTTAAATGTCCATGACAGCATTCGAGTTGCTGTTTTAATGCTCAAAGTGCTACAAAAGTATCTCGGCGAACAGTTCATCCCCATGAGAGTAATGCTATCGGGAGAAAGAGAAGATAAAGCGCTCTATCGAGATCACTTTGGGACAGACATTACATGGAACCACCACCAAACAGAAATATGGTTCCACTCTAGCTTGAGATTAACCAGCGCCTCTGACCCATCAGAAAGTAAGCACATATTTTCATTAAGTTTTGATGATTTAGATCTTTGCTTAGATATGCCGCATGAACAAGATGAAACAAAACTTGTTTATGAAGTGATTAACTACAGCTGTCACTTTGGCCTGCCAACCCTTACTAGAGTGTCTGCCATCTTAGGTCTATCCACGCAACAGTTTCAACGTCGCTTCCATAAATACGGGCATAATTTCACTGAAATGTGTGGGTATGTTTTAAGTAACAAAGCCGTCAAAATGTTATCAAACTCTGTCTCTGTAGAGGAAGTCGCGAGGACCTTAGGGTACAGCCGCCTTGATAGCTTTACTCACATGTTTAAAAAACACAGAGGCGTAACACCAAAACAGTTTCTTAGATCATTAGAGTGTTAAGTACCAGATCTGCGCTAACGGAGTGGAGTGTGCCCGACAAGCAAACGTAACAACAATCATGAGCTACCGGGCGAAAAAAAATTAACAAAAAAACAACATTTCAATTTGACTATCATGTGAAATAAACTACCTTTAACTTAGGAACTGTGAGGTAGCTCGCCCCTAATGAGCCTTAATTGACGCGAAAGGAACTCGCCGGATGAGTCAATGTTCCGAGTATTATTTGCTCATCCCTCTCTTCATTTCAAAGCAGATTCCGCTCAAAGATTATCAATAATTGATATAAGAGAGGCAAACATTAAAAACAGCAAAAAAACCGATTAAAATTGAGATGGTTAGAAAATATTAATCGAAGTTTTTCTTAACTCGAAACCCACTAGTACAAACGAAATTCATCATACAGTAAGGAGGCTTAATCATAGAAAGGACTACAAGCTCGTTTACAGAAAAGAGGTCAATATGATTCAGACAATGCCGATGCATTCAAGTGCCATTCTGTTTCCAATAAATGAGAAGGCTCATTTCATTCAGCTTAAAAACTGGTTGGTTAACATTGTCTCCAGCCGACCAACGGTGGTCAAACCACGTCAGTATAATGCTAATGAGTTTTCAGCATTTTTGAAAAGAGATTTGGGACTTGATGTGTAGTCGACTTTGCCTCAGCGATGCCCAACTCGACATACGCTAAACTGATATACAAAAAGCTAAAAAGACTCGAGTGACGACGAGTCTTTTTTTTTCATGGCAACTGGCTTTACCTCGCAGGGTTACAGAACCGCCCCCACCTCACAGCATCTTGCTCAAGTCCCCTATGTATTAGAGCTTTAATCTTATCGTTAATAACGATAATATCTTCTAGGGTGCCAACGCCATCAACAGCCTCGAGTAATGCCGGTTTGTCGTGAAAAGGGATTTGTTCAATATTCTTTATTTTTCCACGGGTCGTGTTTTTTATTAAATAAAAGGTTGATTCGTTCATCTTTCTAGCCTAACTGACTCTCATTACATAATCATAGAGATGCTTATTATTTTAGGGGGCACCTTACCAAATTGTACCAAGGTTGTCACATAAAAGGGAGCGTCAGACCTCTGCCTAACCAAGGGCAAACATGAAAAGTTAGAGCTGTAGTTCATGTCGTATCGCTTTTAGTGGCATCCGTATCATTGAGAATACTTCAACCCATAATGTGTTAAATTTAACTTCAAATTAAAACACCCTCAACCCTTAGTTAACATTCTCCTTACCACCAATACAATCACAATAAGTAAATAATCAGAAGTAGCGTAGGAAGAAGGCTTAAGAAGAAGGAAGATGTTTTCGATAAGTCGTTAAGCTTTATAGGGGGAGGGAAGTACTATCGCTCAGCCTGCCTTCACCAAACATCCGCAAAACTTACTTTGCGGATGTTAAGCATATTTAGACTCCTACCAATCAAAGTAAGTAAGCGTTCAGGAATAGCGTAGGAAAAAAGTTTGAGGACAAGGCAGAAATTACCGATAAGTGGTTATTCTACAATCAAAATTTCAACGATGTCATCAGGCGTTTTAACCCACTAGGACGAACAGTTATTTACTACGATTAATGGTAGGTATAATGTGTGTTATATCGCCTGTATGCTAATCTCCACACGGCGGTTACACGCACGCCCTTCGGCTGTCCCATTATCACAAATCGGATAGCGATCGCCAAAGCCACTTGTTGTAACTCGACCACTGGCAACCTTTTGACCAACCAAGTAATCCTTCACTGATTGCGCTCTCTTTTCTGATAGCGTCTGGTTCGATGAGCTATTGCCAGTACTATCTGTGTAACCTTTAATTTGGAGGTAAGTGTCTGGATACTCAACCAAGATTCTTGCTACCCCATTTAACGAGTTATATACACTTGGCTCAAGTAAATACTCTCCAGAACGAAAACCTATTCCGTTCTCCATAACAAGAACCAGTTCGTTTTCACCAACACGCTTGACCTGAACACCTGAACCCAATAATTCTTGACGTAGAGCCTCTTCTTGTTTGTCTAACGAGTATCCAACGCCAGCACCAATCAATCCACCCGTTGTCGCTCCGATCAAAGCTCTCTTTTTACGCTCTTTTGAATTACTGCCTGAGAGTATACCAATCGCAGCTCCCGACAATGAGCCAATTGCAGCCCCCTTAGTTGTCGAGTTCGTTTCCGTTTCACCCGTTGTAGCATTCTGACGCTGTGTCGCTTGGCATCCAGATAAACTCGTTAACAAAAAAAGAGAGAATATTGTAGTTACATACTTTTTCTTTTTAAGAGACATAACATTCATAAAAAATCAACCTTAAGTAAATTTAAAAAGCCGTTGTCAAAGATAACGAAAGGTCACATAGTGACCTTTCGTTCAGAGTGCTTGACTGATTCCAAAACCTGATAACAGCCTAGACAACATTAGATGGAATAAAAGTAGTACAGCTGTGCTTTCATACGGATAATAATGCCACGTATAGCATCTAGGAACCCCAACAGCGCTGTCGGCTTTTCACCACTGATCCAAGCTAAGCCAACAGAGCCCACTGGAATGCTGTAGCCTTGAGTTTCAAAAACCTTTAGGCGAACAAAGTGATGCTTGTTCATCAAGTTCTTACCCGTTGTTGTTCGCACATTATCATCAAAGCCAAGTAAATTTCCTTGTGCCTCACCTGTAGCCTCGACAATGCCTTCAACTTGAGCAGAAAACACTTTACCTGGGTATACTGGTGTCGAAAACTCAGCCAGTTGCCCCGGTTTTACATTTCTAATTGCTTGGTGGTTCACTCGCATTAATACGTATTTCTCATTCGTATACATCTGCAAACGTGGTACTCGCGAAACGAGCTGTCCTTCACGAAGAATAAAGTTAGTCACAAAGCCATCTGCTGGGGCATAAATTTTGGTACCATCTAGATCCCACTTCGCTTTGTTTAATTTCTGCTGAGTTTCATTTAGATCAGACTGGCGAGCTTCAACAGCCAATTTTGCTTTCATGATTTCAAGCTTGGCCTTATCTAAATCAGACTTCTTTTTGCCTAATTGGGATTCTAGCTTAGCAGCCGTATATACAGCAGAATCAGCGATTGTCTGCTGGTTATCAATCATGCTTTCAGTGATCGTATCTCGTACCACTTTATTCTGCTCAAGATAACGCTTCAGAGTTCTTTGCTGTAGGTCTTTATTAGACTTAGCAGCCTCAAGCTCGCTTTGTGTCATTTCAACATCATGCAAAGCCGACTCATAGCTAGATTCTGCAATTTTAACTTCTTCTTTCGCCGTACTCACCGCAACAGCAGCTGAGTTTTGAGTGATCTTTGCCTGTTCATACGAGATTTGATAAGGCTCATCTTCGATCGTGTAAACGAGCTGGCCTTTTTCAATGCGCTGGTTAGGAGTAATGTAAATATCTTCAACCTTACCCGCTACATTCGTCGATGTCGGACGCAGCTGAATATGAGGAGCTTGAACAACTGAGCCTCCCGATAAGTCCATTGGCGTATAATTAATTAATCCAACCCAAACAAACAATAACCAGCTGGTTCCACCCAAATATGCGAATGTTTTAGTACCTGTATTCCAAGGCATCCCAACGAGTCTTAGTAAATAGATGAATAAACACCAAACAGCTAAACCTTCTAACATTAAATGTCCTCTGACTGATTTGTTTTAGTCGGTGAATGCCATAAGTCACGAAGATGAATAATGGCTTTTTCAAAGTCGATAAACGCAATAATAATGGCAAGAACCCACACCCAATGCCACACAAAACCTATCCAAGTTAAAGCCGTTATCAAACCGATTTGGTGATGATCTGTGTTGTGAGCTTTTTGAATTGGTATCTCATGAAGCTTCCAAAATCCAAAAAGACCTGCGGCAATAGTTCCTATAAGAACGACTGCTGCGGCAATATGCAGAGCAGTATCTGCCGTAGTTTCTACAAAAGGGACACTAATTAAACTCATTGACTCAACTCTGTTAAATTAAGATAACATTGATTATACCTTCTATTACACGAATGTGTAACATCAAGCAAATCATGTCATAATCAAATGCATTTCGAAATGAATGGCCTAAAAAACGCTAGTGCCTCACCTACCCTTATTCTACTGAACCAATCAATCCTCCCACGCGGAGTAACATTTTGACTTTCTTTCAACCTACGTAGCTTGAGTTCACCTCGATAGATGGACGAGATACGTAAGCCTAACGTTCAACTTGTCTCCCCCTCGCGGAAGAGGATATAGTTTACATTGATAATCGATATGAGGAGGGCTAAATAGGATGAGAAAAAAGGGACGCGGAACGGCTAAACAAGCCGAAGAAATCAGCCTCAACATCATAAACGTAGCTGCAGAGATGTTCGCTTCTAATGGTTATAAGGCTGTCTCCCTGCGTAAAGTAAGCGATAAAGTGGGAATATCACATGGCCTAATTCGACATCACATTGGAAGTAAAGAGAGCCTTTGGCATAGGGTTAGTCATCATTTGTATGATGATTATCAATCCTCTATTGTCAAAATATTGAAAGCATTACCAAAGGGGATCCCACCTAGCCTCATGCTGTACTTATTCACAATGCGCCTATTCACAAGCATGATGCACTCCCAAGTATCAACTCGGTTGCTTTACGAGTCAGTTCAACAAAAGGATAATATCGCATCTAATTTTCTAGAAAATAATATAGAAATCAACAACCTTATTGACTCATTCAATCAAAGCGCCGATGAAAATCTCATTAATACATCGGAATTAAAATGGCATTTACTGATGCTTACTTATGGCTCAGTGTGCATCAATCCTCACCTCTCTCCTCTTGATGATCTTAGGGGCTCGACTGCACAAAAACTGCGACTCATACACTGGGAAATGGTGAATAAACAAATGGTAAATATATTTAATATTGATAAAGAACATACCATAACCCTAGTCGAACTTGATGAATTCACACACGAGCTATCAACCTTCACGACCGAAGGCCTGTAGCATTTTAACAAGCCAGGATGACCCATGATTTACTACGATTGGGTTAAACATTCGCATTGACACTTCATTCTGCACAGGGCCTTACATGAAAGAAAAAACTAAACACCTTCTATTCCCCTATATTTTTTGCGCCATTCTCTTTATTTTCAGCCTCCCCTTAGCTGCCGAAGCAACATTTTCAGGAAGCCAATTATGCATTGAGTGCCATACAGATCAGGCAAAAGCTTGGAAAGGGTCCCATCACGAAAAGGCAATGCAGCATGCCAATTCTAGCTCTGTTTTAGCGAACTTTAATGATCAACAAATTCAGCACAATGAGAAAAAGAGCTATTTTTATACTAAAGGGGATGAGTTCTGGTTCCGTACTGAGGATAACAACATTTCGAAAGAGTATAAAATTAGCTTTACATTCGGCTTTTCTCCTTTACAGCAGTACATGGTGGAGCTTCCAGATGGACGAGTGCAACTTATTCCTTTTGCTTGGGACTCTCGCACCACTCAGGAAGGCGGTCAGCGCTGGTTTATGCTTTATCCAGATACAGATTCTACAAATGAATTCTACTGGTTAAACACAGGACAAAACTGGAACTTCATGTGTGCAGACTGTCATTCCACAAATTTAAAGAAAAACTATAATAAGCAGAACAATACTTATTCCACCGAGTGGTCTGAGATCAGTGTTGGCTGTGAAGCCTGTCATGGCCCTGCGAGTGAACACATTCGTTTAGCTAAAGGAGAAATCACCCCGACTGAACCTCATTTTGGCTTTCAACGAGATTTATCTAAAGCCGTAGAAAACTGGCTATATAAAGAAGGCCACAGTACCCTTCAACCTGAAAAAATCACTCGCACAGATCAAGTGCAAACCTGTGCGCAATGCCATAGTAGACGAATACAATTAAATGAGACAAAAGATCATGTAACAGGGGCTTTTGGCGATAAATATAGACTGGATTTAATCAGTTCCGCTAATTACCACACCGATGGACAAGTCAATGCTGAGAATTTTGTTTATGGCTCCTTTTTACAATCAAAGATGGCTCAAAAAGGGGTTACCTGCACAAACTGTCATGACCCCCACAGTGCCAAATTAAAAATCCCAGAAACAAGTGTCTGTTTACAATGTCATATACCTTCAGAATACGCATCTGAAACACATACATTTCATGAAGCTGAAACAGATGCCTCAAAATGTACAACTTGTCATATGCCCGAAACAACCTACATGCAAGTTGACCCGCGCCGGGACCACAGCTGGCATGTTCCCAAAGCTGCCCAAAACACACCTAATGTCTGCCTATCTTGCCATGAGAATAAAAATACCTCTTGGGTGTCCGATCAATTACAACAATGGTTCCCACAATCAAAACATCGTAACCCACAACACTTCTCTGAGATATTCTCACAAGTCAATGCCGGTGAGAATGGCTCAAAAGAAAAGCTTTCTTTGATCGCTTTAAATACAAACCTGAGTCAAATAATACGCTCATCGGCTCTCGAACGCATGAGTCGCGGTGCAAATAGAAGTAACTTAGAAGCTCTTAGGGTCTCAACTAAAGATGAAAACTACATGGTTCGTTTAGGTGTCATATCAGGCTCTTCAAGCTATAACTTTTCTATACGATGGCCTCTTCTAGAGCCGCTATTAACAGATGAAGTATTGGCTATTCGCACGGAAACCGCATCAGTATTGGTAAACTATTGGAGTCAGTTATCACCTCAACAAAAAAATCTAGTGACGCCTCCACTCAATGAGTATATTAGTACCCAAAACTTTAATGCTGATCGCGCTTTTGCCAGAACCAACCTAGGAAATACCTACCTTGCTCTAGGGAAGTCATCAAAAGCGATAGAAGAATATTTGGGAGCCATAAAGATTGAGCCTTATTTTGAGCGCAGCTATATTAATTTATCCGATCTCTATCAAAAGCAAGGCGACAACAAACAGGCAATAGACATCTTGTTACAAGGCATCGCAGCTCAACCTAAATCACACGTCCTGCCTTATGCTGCAGGGCTAGCCTACTTACGTACAAAAGACGAGCAAAAGTCACTCAAATATTTACAGCGTGCTGTAGATATCGCAAACAACAATTCTCACTACTGGTATGTCTATGGTCTAGCTTTAGAAAAGTCCAACATTTTGAAGTCAAGTGAAGCGCTCCACTCTGCGTTTGAACACAGCGGCAACCCACAGTACCTCTATGCTCAATGTGATGTCTTAGCTAGGAACTATAGAAAAGAAAAAGTAAAACTTGAATTCGATTCATGTGTTAATGAGTTAAGTGATCTAGTCCCACCCAAAATCATTTTGCAACTCAAAGGCAAAACAAGATAAAGCATACACTGAGTGTCGGTGTCGGCTTGGTAAAGCCCTAGTGCTAGTGATTAATCTTCTTATTAATCACTAGCACTTAATGAAGTTACAATTTTCTGGAAATCTTCATTCGTAAGAGGCTTTGGCAAAACGCCTTGAGCGCCAGCTTGTTCAAAATCTTTAATCGACTGAGCCGACATATCAGCGGTCCAGCCAAAGAAAATGGGCTTTTCATCCGATTGAACTGCCATTTTCATAAGCTCTGGACCCGAGAGATCTGGCATATGATTATCAACCAAAACAAAAAGATAGGACTTTGACCTTATTAAGCTTATGCCCTCGTTAGGATCCATTGTGCTATCAACGTTTAACCCAAGCTTTTTAAAAAAATGCTTACCAACAATAAGGTTAATCTTATTATCATCAATAATAAGTATATGCTGGCCAGCAAGCAAACTTGAGAGGTGGGATGAATTTGTCTTTTTCACAGTGCTTGAAGGGCTGATTGTAGGCGATAGTGGTAATGTAACGGTAAACTTACTACCGAAATTCACCTTACTAAACAACTCAATCTTCCCACTCATTAATTCGACTAACTTCTTGCTAATTGAGAGCCCCAATCCAGTTCCCCCAAAGTTACGAGTTGTAGAGTTATCCTCTTGTGAGAAAGGGTCGAAGATCATATCAAACTTATCTTGAGGTATACCAATTCCGGTATCAGATACCGTGACCGTTAATATTGACAGATTGCATTGCCAACAAAAGTGGCATGATATTACGCCTTTCTCAGTAAACTTTATGGCATTACCAAGTAAGTTGAAAATTATCTGCTTAACTCTTGCTTTATCACCAACTAAATAAATACCTTTGACGTACTCAGTCGTAACTATGTACTCCAGTTTTTTTTGCTGGCAAACGCTGTCAAATGAATGTTTTACTTCCTCCACGAGAGACTCAAGTGAGAATGGCTCAATACTTAGCTCGAGCTTCCCGTGTTCGATCTTTGAAATATCTAAAATATCATTGATAATGAAAAGTAAATGTTCTCCCGAGCTCACAATAATATTAACTTGCTCTTTTTTTCCCTCATCGACTTCTGCCTCCAAGAGTTGAGCCATTCCTAGAATACCATTTAATGGCGTTCTCATTTCATGACTCACCATCGCTAAAAAGTCATCTTTTGCGCTATTAGCTAATTGAGCTTGCTCTTTAGCTGACGATAACTGTTCGTATTGCTCTTTCAGCCCCAAGGACATACGGTTAAAAGCCGAAATAACCTGGGAAATTTCATCATCCCCAACACACGCAATAGTCCTGCCAGGACCGTTTATCTCTATACTCTCAACTGCTTGGGTTAGTTTACGTAATTCTTTCACTAACACCCAACTGAATAATAAAGATACGATAGCGACAAAAACAACTTCAAGACTCGCTATCATGATTAAATATCTATTCGAGCTCTCTATGTGGCTTAAGATAGCGCGCTCATCAAAAATAGCTTCTATTCGACCAATTGATAGGCCTCCAACCTTGATATCGACAGCTTTTAAACTCAGTCCTTCAATAATCCCTGAGTTTGAGTAATATGCATCTCGACTTCCAAGAGAGACAACTTCGGATCTGAAGTGGCATAGTGAATTTGGCCACCTGATTAAGAGGTGATGTATGATCATCTCGATACTAAAACAGGTGACATTATGACTAAGCGTGAAAGACGCACTTTTAACCCAGAATTTAAACTTGAA